>JBBRJN010000172.1:0-6878 GCA_038219365.1 Kiritimatiellia bacterium
CATCAAGGCCGTCGTGCAGTAACACGAAACGACGTTCCTTAACGGACTGACATGCAGGGGCTCGCGGAAACGCGGGCCCCTGTTGTTTTTATCAGCGCGGTTGGGCTGGTGTACCGGCTTCAGCCGGCTGCGCTGCTGCAATGCCCTGCGGACGTTTCGGGGAAACGTCCCTACCCGTGGCGTCCGAGTAGCGTCCCTATTCGCGGCGTGTGTGGCCGCGTCCGGTAGGGACGGCTCCCCGAGCCGTCCGCCGGTCCTTGCCGGCTACGCCGCCGCCGCATCTGCTTGCCCGGACCGCGGCGGACGGCTCGGCCTGTCTGTGCGGGTACGCACGTAGACAGGGGGAAAGCCCTTTTTCTCTGCTCTCCTCATCTTCTCTCCGAGTCTCCGGGTCTTGGCGTGGGACAACCCACCGGGCCATGCCGTTGGTGTACCGCCTTTAGGCGGCTTGGTTTCATCCATGCCTGATCCGCGTGAAAAAGTGCCACGTCATTTTCCACTGAGATCAGGAAGTCTGAACCTAAAAAGAGCAGTTGAATTGCAATAGCACAAACTCTTAGTCGCTTGCACTTGGTCGGATACACTTAGTCCAATTGCTTAGTCTTTTCGCCACAGGTGTTTGCCGACTAGGAGAAGCGATTAAGAGTAATGGACGCTGTTTTGTGCCCCTAATTTCTGATTGTCCTGCCCTGCATACTGTGGTACCCTACTGTGATACGGTAAAAGTGAAGTTTGACTGTGTCAGCCTGAATCTTCTGGAGTAGCCTTATGTCCAAATTCGCATACATCGCTGTGGATTCCGCAGGCAAAGAGAGCCGCGGCACGATCGAAGCCCCTAACCAAGCGCAGGCCGTGGCCAAAGTGCGTAGCCAAGGGCTCTTCCCGACCGCCATCGGCGCGGAAGGTGGCGGCGGGTCGACGCCGCCGGCCGCAGGTGCCAAGAAGACCGCGCCGACCGCGGGCAAGAAGTCCGCCGCCAAGGTGAGCTTTGAATTCAAGATGCCGAAGTTCCTGCGCGGCCGCGTCAAGCAGAAGGATCTCACGACGCTCACCCGCCAGCTCGCCACCCTGGTGGATGCGGGCCTGCCGCTGTTGCGCGGCTTGCATGTGCTCCAGCGCCAGACGCCCCACGCGTCGTTGCGGGAAGCGCTCGCCGGCATGTGCGAGGCGGTCGAAAGCGGCAGCACCTTTTCCGAATCCTTGGGGAACTACCCCAAGATCTTCAACAACCTCTATGTCAACATGGTGCGTGCGGGCGAGGCCGGCGGCGTGTTGGAGGTGGTGCTGACCCGCTTGGCCGAGTTCGCAGAAAAGGCCGAAAAGATCAGGAACAAGGTCAAGGGCGCGATGGTCTACCCGATCGTCGTGTTCTTCGCGGCCATCGGCATCACGAGCTTTCTGCTAGTCGCCGTGATCCCGAAGTTCAAGGACATTTTCAATGACCTGCTCGAAGGCAAGCCGCTGCCGGCGATCACTCAGTTCGTGATGAATGCCAGCAACCTGTTGATGCACAATGGCTTGATGACGCTCGCGGCCATCGCCGCGCTGGTGACGCTCTTCAAGGTTTTCGCCAAGACCAAGACCGGCAGCTATCTCTTGGATGTGGCCAAAATCAACGCGCCGATGTTCGGCTCGCTGGTGCGGCGCACGGCGATCGCCCGCATGACCCGTACGCTCGGCACGCTGCTCGCTTCCGGTGTGCCGGTGCTGCAGGCGCTGGTGATTGTGCGCGACACCACGGGCAACGCGGTGATCTCGCGCGCCATGCAGGCGGTGCATGACGCCGTGAAAGAGGGCGAAAGCATGACCGCGCCGCTGGCCGCCTGCAAGGTGTTCCCGCCGATGGTGATCTCGATGGTGGAGGTGGGCGAGGAGACCGGCGCCTTGCCGGACATGCTGACGCGTATCGCGGACACGTATGACGACGAGGTGGACAATGCGGTGGCGGGCCTGACCTCCGTGATCGAGCCCCTGATGATCATTGTCCTGGCTGTGATCGTCGGCACGATCGTGATCGCGATGTTCATGCCCATGATCCAGATCATCGGAACCCTCGGAGCGCAGGCTTAATCCACATACGCTGAAATTGCCGGTAAGGTGTACGATGCGAAAAAAACAAAATAAAGAGGCTCTTGCAAAACCCGCTGGTCTCCAGAGTGGCATGGGCGTCTCGCCCATGAATCACGGGCAAGATGCCCGTGCCACATGGGGTTTTGCAAGAGCCTCTAAAGAATGCCGCGCGGCCTTCACGCTGATCGAAATGATGGTGGTGGTGGCGATCATCGGCATTCTGATCGCGGGCGTGTTCAAACTGCTCAGCGCGGCCGGCGCAAACAACCAGCGCGCCGAAACCGTTTCGAAGATCGAGCGGATTCAGAATGCGCTGTCTGGGTTTTATGCGGAATACGGGACTTATCCGCCGGTCGGACAATACACCCTGCCTGACCCGTTTGCGAGCCAGGCCGACGACTATGGCGATAAGGTGGACGGCAGCAAGCTCAACGAGGATGCCGCTCGGCTGGCGTGCCGCAGCCAGCCGCTCGCTTTCGAGGGCCCGTATGTCGAATCGCTTGACTCGTATATCAACGCCAGGTACAACGGCAAGCTCATGAGTGTGAACACGGTGCTCGGTAACTTGAACTGGGAGTCAAAAGCGGAATATAAGTGGTGTGATCCGGAGAACACCGATAACGAGGTGAAGCTGTTCAAGTTCGGCGCTCTCTCCTACCTGCTGCCGCGCGTGGAGGTCATGTGTTCCGGCAACCTGCTGGAAAGCGGCAACGATTGCCCCAAGCTTGATTTTTTCAAAAGCAAGCAGTGGAAGGTTAACAACTCCCAGGCGAAAGTGACTGTCAAGGATGACCTCGGCGTGCGCCGGGCGCTGGAGGCCCAGCGTGTGCGGGAGAACCAGGCCATGGCGCGGTGGCTGCCGAATTTCGAGGGCATCATTATCGGCGGGAAGACCGACCTTTTGGGTATCAACACGGCTGCCCGAGATAACCCCTTTCCCCGTTTTAGCGCGGATTATAATTACGGGAAAGGCTATACCAGCAAAGCGGGCAGTGGCTACGTGTTGGCCACGATGACGATTCATGACGGATGGGGTCATGAGCTGTATTACTATTCGGCACCGCCCTACCAGAGCTACCGCATCTGGTCAGCCGGGGCCGATAATAAGACGTTCCCGCCGTGGATCCCGCTCAACAGCATCAGCAGCAGCGCGGACCGCCTGAAAATCAGTACCTGGATCGCGGATGACATTGTGCGCTTCGACCATTAGCCTGAGCCCGTGCGCTGGCGCCTGACCGCTGGCGACCTGAACCCATATTGTAAAAGGCATAAAATGACAGCTCTTCAAGCGACCCGGATTCCCAAAGTTCCCCTGTCTGAGCGCCGCTCGGGCTTCACCTTGGTTGAAATGCTGGTGGTGATCGGCCTGATCGGTGTGCTTGCTGGCGTGCTGGTCACCTCCATGTCACATCTCAAAGTGGCCGCAAAACAGTCGCACGCGCAGTCGCTGGTCAGCGAGGCGGCCACGGCGCTGACACTCTATTTACAGGGAAACCGCTCCTGGAGTGTTGAAATGCTGAGTGCGACAGAACTGGATCAAACGATCTGCGCGCAATTGCAGCTGAAAAGGCATGGAGGCCCTTTCTTGGACGTCACGTCAGTTAATGACGACGGGACCATGAACAAGAACAGCCTTGACCGCTACGGCTTGCTGGATCCGTGGGGCCGCGCCATGCTGAAGGCCAATCCGAACTTGACCGAAAGCGCCGTGAGGGACCACCGCATTCAGATCCGGCTGGACAAGAATCTTGACGGGTACGTCGATTCATCTGAAGGCACGCCCGGAGGCGCCCGCATCCGGGCGTCGGCGATCGCCTGGTCGCGCGGGCCGGATGGCAAGGACGGGACACGGGACGACCGGTTCAGTTGGTCGCAGGGGCTGGCCCTGGCGGACAAGTAGCAGAAGCGGGAGCAGAGAACTTGGGTAGCAATTTTGAATTTGGCATGACACGCACAGAGGGAAGGCCCTCACGGGCCCACTACAAACGGAAGCGCTTGGCTTTCTTCTGTTCGTAGTGGCACCGCGGGCACTACAAACGGAAGCGCTTGGCTTTCTTCTGTTCGTAGTGGCGTCGCGAGGCGCTACAAACGGAAGTGCTTGGCTTTCTTCTGTTCGTAGTGGTGCCGCGAGGCGCTACAAACGGAAGCGCTTGGCTTTCTTCTGTTCGTAGTGGCACCGCGGGCGCTACAAACGGAAGTGCTTGGCTTTCTCCTGTTCGTAGTGGCGCCGTGAGGCGCTTCTTAGCCAAAATTAGAATTGCTGGCCCCGAGGCGCATGAAAAAGGAGTTTAGACGTGAAAAATAGAGCGACAAAACGGTTCGGCTTCACCATTCTCGAGCTGTTGGTGGTGATCTCGATCATGGCGGTTATTGCCACCTTGGCGACCGGCGCGGCGGTGAAAGCCGTTAAGCAGAGCCGCAACAAGCGGGTTGAAATCACCCGTAAGACCCTCGAAATGGCGCTGATGAGCTATCGCGCGGCGAATAATGAGTGGCCGTTCCAGTTGAGCGACCTCGAGAAGGATCCCAGGGACGCCGGGAGCTACTGGGCCCATGGCGAGGAGAACAAAAAGGTCTTCAAGCCCATGTACCACGGGAAAGCCGGCGAAAGCAGCACCGTGTATTTCGATGCGTCGGCGCTGCTGACGGTCGCAGATGGCAAGCGGGCTACCTTGCAGGCCGCCTTGAGCAAGGGGCGGTCGGACGTGGCGCTCGGATATGTGGACCCTGAGAACGCGAATAATTTTTATTACTATTGTGTCCAGTTCAAGCCGCTCACCGACACCGTGAAGGTCCATATTCAACACAAAAAGAGCGATCACAATTGTCCGGCCTTAAATGACTCGGAAAAACAACCCTAGGCAGTAAGCATGAGAAGCAAGAACAACACGGTTAAACGAGGCGCTCGCCACGGCTTTTCGCTGTTGGAACTGCTGGCGGTGATGTCCATCATGGCGATGCTCACCACGCTGGCGGTTACCAGTTATTTCAGCGCGATCCAGGGCATGACGCGGCGGAGTGCGGTCAAGCACTTCTCCAACGCCCTGATTCTGGCGCGCCAGCGCGCCTGCTTGGAAGGGACGCGCGTCAGCGTGGTGCTCTTTAACGAAGTCGTCGGCTATGATAAAGACCGGGAGCTGGTCGCGCCCTCTTTCGTGGTCTGTAAAGAGATTGGCCGCATCTCATACGTGGGGGCCAAGGGGTTTGGCGACGAGTTCTCGGACTTGGAGGCGATGTTTAACAACGCGCAGACGGAAACCTTGAAAAAGACCGCGAGCTACCGCGGCAGCATTCGGATTTTCAACCTGACGCAAGGCCGGTGGTCGCAGGTCAGGCCCTGGGTCAGTGTCCAGCCGGTGAGCGACCGCGAGTCGGCTCTCAAGCCGGGAACCCTTTACGACCTGAGCGCCTTCGCGTTCGAGGAATATACGACCTCCGAGGTGCCGAACGCGAACAGGGCCACGTGGAAAATCGGCGATTCGTATGGCATCGAGGCCTCCCCGATCAACTCGCTGCCCCGCGGTTTCGAGTTTGTCGGGATGGAAACCGACGGCAACAACAGCTCCACGAAGTCGAAGTGCATCACGTTCCAGACCGACGGCCGGTCGACCGGGGATAACGGTCTGATCCAGATTAAGATGGTCGGGTCGGCGCTGAAGACGAGCCTCAATGTGCAGGCCGACGGCTCGCTCACCTACAACGAGAAGTGGAATTAATCCCATGCAGACAAAACGTCAACAACCCGGTTTTTCGCTGATCGAGGTCAACATGGCGGTTTTCGTCGTGGCGGTCGGCGTGCTGAGCATGTGCGTGCTGTTTCCGCTGGGCTTGCGCGAAAGCACCCAGGGACAGGCGGATCTCAAGCAGGCGATGTTCGCCGATTACGTGCTGAACCAGGCCGTGGCGGCGTCGTCGCAGACCAACATCCCGTGGAGCCAGTGGAGAGAGGTGCCCAAACTGGGCGGGAACGACCGGGTCAATCTGGATAACAGCATGCCGAAGTTTGTCAAAGACTACGTCAACAACCCGCGCATGACAGGGCTGAAAGACACCCAGTACAAGATCGCCTGCTGCCTCGTGCCCGGCGCGTCGGACAAAATCATGGGCATCATGGTGCAGTCCACGGACCTGAAGAAGGTCAGCGAATACAACCAATTTTCGAACAACACGGTTTTTTATGCCGAGGTGATGTTCCAGGGTGACCCGGCGAAATAAGGCTGAAGGCGAATGAAAACGAACGAAAAAAAAGGCTTTTGTAAAAGCACTCGCCGGGCCGGGTTCTCGATGATCGAGGTGCTGGTGGCCGCGACCATTCTGGTCGTCATCGTGATGATGCTCGGCATGCTCTTTCAGCAGACCAGCCTCGCGTGGCGCACCGGCGTCAAGCGGGCGGACGGCTTTATGCAGGTGCGCTCGGCCATCGGCACCATCCAGCGCGATGCCGCGGCAGCCGTGGACGCGCGAGAAGTGCGCCGGAGGCGCCTGGAAAGCGATCCTTCCGACCAAATTCTGAAAGAAGACCAAATTTTCAAGGGGTCCTTGCTGTTTTATACGCTCTCCGGCAGCGAGCGCGCGCTGACCCAGGTCAAGTATGACACCGCCGGGAACAGAGAGGAAAAGACGCTTCTAGCTACCGGCAGGTGGGGGCCTGTCAGAAAGACCAACGTGCTGACCTTCGCCGAGCGCCAGAGCAGCAAAAACAGGCCGAAGACGACCCTCGGCTCGTTTGATCCGGAATTTGGCGAGCTGGATCAAAACGGGCTGCCGCTTTACATCACCTTCACCGCCCGGGTTATCACCTCAGGATA
>JBBRJN010000173.1:0-6851 GCA_038219365.1 Kiritimatiellia bacterium
GACGGTGGCGCGGGTGACGCTACAGGACAACGCCGTGTTCGCACGGGACAAGGCGGATGGTGCCGCCGCGCCGCTTACGGCGAGCGACTGCGTGGCGGAGAGCCGCCTGGCAATCGCGCTGACCGGCTACAGCTTGACGGATCTGATAACGTCGGTGCCGTTGCTCAGGACCCCGACGACCTTTATGGATACCTCGAGGATAACGGTCACCTTGAACGGGCAAAAGAACTCACACTTGGTTGCGAAATACGCGACGGTCGGCGGGCAGCAGGTTCTCTCTGCCTCCTATTCGACGGGCACGATGATACTCGTCTGGTAGGTGCGGGCGCGCGTATGAAAATGGGGAATCGAGAATGATGCGAAACCGGTTGTGGCTTTTGGCGTCAGGGTGCCTGTTGACCGGCGCGGCAACAGGCGCTTAATCCCTCGGCGAAGCGTTTATCTTGAAGTACCCCGACCGGGCCGTCTCGCTGTTGGTAACCGCCATGTTGATTCCCGTGCCGTAGAGAGTGGTGCTGCCAGGGACATTGGCCCATGGAACACTGGACAAAAGATTCGTTTTCCACTGGAGGCTGTAGATGCGGTTTGATGAGCTTTGCCATGAAAGAACGCGTTCGAACGAACTGCCGCTAACGCACTCGATCCCCAAATCAAACCGGCTGTTCCGGTTGGTCGGCACGCTGTCCGCAAGATACTCTTCCCACGTGGGCACGCCGTCACCGTCCTGATCGCCAAGCGCCAAAGCAGACCACGATCCGCCTGTGTTGAGATTGTACTTGCCCAGCCACCAGAGCGGCACGCCGTGGATCGTGGAACTGTCGGTCGCTATACGGAGCGTCCCTTGCCAGATGTGGGTGGAGCCTTGAGTTAACCCGTTGGCAACCCAATCATAATCGCCGATCGTGGGCCCATAATACGGGTCCATCAGATAAACATTGCCGTCTTTCATTCCGCGTGCCACGAGAATATGGTCGTTGCTGGTACCGGACCAGTTCCAGTTGATGACCACGGGACTTGCCGCATCCATTTCCGCCAGAAGCTCGGGTTGCGTCAACGTGCCCGCGGAGCCCGTTGAACTAACGGTTCCAAAATTATGGAGGATCAGGTCACAACCGTTTTTCAGATAACCCGCATCGGAGTCCGATCCCCAAAGATAGTCGGGCACGTTCCTGCCGCCGGTACCATACGAGGCGAGGTCGGTTTGTGACACATTAATTCCGTAGAATTCAAGCACCGCTTGGCATGAGGCGGACCAGCACCATTGGTCCTGCTCTTGCATCTTCTGGTTCACCTTCAGGATGTTGTCCGCCTGAACGACCCTTCCGGCAAGGCACGCCAGCGACGCCAGCGAAAGAACATAAAAGGAACGGAGAGTCATGCTCATAGCGCCACCTCCTTGCCCTGTCCGTTCATGGGAGAACGGTTCAGACGGCGTGCTTTCACTCGTTGTTTCAGGGAGGGAAGAACATCCTGCAGGCCTGTCACGGGCTTCCTTTTGCAGCCGGTTAGCGCAGCGACGGAAATCTGCGATGCGCGGTTCAGCGGCAGACACGTCAGGTTCGAATCATTCATTTCGGGTACGGTGAAGAGGAATTCTTCGGTCTGGCGCACCGCCACGAGTTTGGGATGGTAGCCTTCGGCCTCAGGCCAATCCGACAGGAGGCTGGCCAAGGCCGCGCCGATAACAGGATAACCGATAGAAACGGTTTTCCATCGCCCCTCCATCTGACCGACAACCAAAACAACCCGCGGAGTGCCGTCCACCAGAACGGGAACGTAATACTCGCCCGTGGGCGTCAGCAGTTGATCGGTTGTTGAAACCGCACCTTCATTAGTTAGCGTGTCGGGCAGAATACAACAAAGTTGCAAGGGCGCGCCGATCACGTATTTTTCATGCGGAAGGCCGGAGGGCAGCCCGCAGTATTCCAGTTCGCTCGATGGAATCTGAACGAGATACCGGCGCAGGCCTTCATCCGCAGCGCGCTTGATGGCCTTGAAATCCTCGCTCGGCACTCCGCTGCCGACAGCCCATGAAATCGCAAAACTAGCAAAAAACAGCCGGATCACAACACCTTTATTCATTCGTACATTCCTCAATTCTCAACTTTAAAAATACCAAAACGCGCCTGAAAAAACCATATCAATATCAAAAACAAAAAAGACGTGTTCTGAGCAATTAGCAAGCGTGCACGTGGCGGGAACGTGTTAACATGGCCCTATCAATTAGGGGGATTTTTTTGTGACGAAAAAATGGATCGCGGGATTACCTGTGTTAGCTTTGATTGCGGCGTGCGCGCCGACGGAACCGAAGGGGCCGGGCCTGCCGAATCCGGCACCGGTTTTTAAGGCGAGCGAGACCGGGCGCACGGACCCGAAGTTCAGCGTCGTGGAGTTTCCGGAGAAGGACTCCGAGATGGTGGCGCGGCCGGTCTATCAGGTCGGCCACAAGATGGTCACCACGCGCTTGGCTGACAACCGGCAGATGAAAGACCAGGCGATGGCGGTCAAGATTTACGCCGCCGACAAGGAACTCTGTTCGTTCATGTGGTGGGGCTCGCTCAAGGACCGCGGGTTCGGCTGGCCTTTTCAGCCCGTTGCGGGCGATCCGGACGATTTGAAGATGGACCCCGCCAGCGGCCTGACGACCTACACCAAGCCGTACGTCGATGCCGACGGCAAGCGCGCAGTCTTTGCTTATCGGCTGAAACCGCTAGGCAGCAGCCGCATTGAGCTGACCTGGGACACGGGGTCGGCGGCCGGCGCGAGCCTGTGGGCCTCTTTCGGAACGCGCTACCGAGGTAAGCGCATCACCATCGGCGGCAAGGATTTCATCGAGAACAGCTTCGAGGACTTGCAGAACAAGTGCGCGAAGTTCCAGACCTTCGACGGCGGCGATCTCGTGTATGACGTGAGCGATCCGGTCAACGGCTTCAAGCTGGAGATGGGCGACCTCTCGGGCGGTATCAGCGAGGGCGTCTCGATTCACGACAAGGGGCAGGTCAAGCACTTCAATTTCAGCTATCGAACAGCCGACAAGCGAAGGAACATCAAGGGCCGGGTCGTCATCGACTTGGGCGAGGTCGAGCTGATGAGCAAGGAGCTGCCGCCGCCGGTGGGCGGGATCGATTTCTGGAAAGATGACGCGACGCACGTGCCGCTCGCGCCCACGCGCAACGTGATGCACAACCCGAGCTTTGAGCAGGGCTTGCGCGGCTGGTATTGGATCGGCGGCGGGGCGCAGTACACGCCGACCAACGTGCCGAAATTCGAGATCGTGCAGGAGGGCCTTTTCGGCAAGGGTGCCTTGCGCATGAACCGCGTGCAGATGTCCTCTCCGAACATCCGCTCCATGCCGCTCTCGCTTGAAAAAGGTCAGCGCTATGTGGTGAGCTTTTACGCAAAATCACTGGTCGAAAAGAAGACCGGTTTCAACCTGACGCTCGGCAGCGCCGCGCGCGGCGGTTCGCTCTCGGGAAGGCCGTGGGGCGATGCGGACAACAAAGAGTCGAGGTTCCAGATTACCGACGAGTGGCAGCGGTATCAGCGGACGTTCACCGCCGACGCGGCCGGTGCGGCGCTGCACCTTTCGGGTTCGGGCGTGCTGGTGGACGGGCTGCAGGTCGAGCTGGGCGAGACGCCGACGGCGTTCGTCTGCGATCCGCTCGACATCAATTTCGTGACCTCGAACCCCGACAACGACCTGCATCCGGGCGACGCCATGGAGGCCGCTCTGAACGTGGTCGGTAAAGACGGCGTCAAGGGCAAAGTCGGGCTTGAGATCCAGAACGCTTTTCGTGAAGTTCTCTTCAGTCGGGATCTGGACGTCTCAATTGTCTCCAACGGCGTCGCGCACATCCCGCTGAACCTCGCCACCGCACAGTTCGGTACGGGTGTCTTCGTGGTGCGGGCGAAGGTTTCTGTCGATGGGTACCCGATATATTACGGCTACTATCGTTTTGCGAGCATGGCTCCGCTGAGTAACACGCACAAGACGAGCCGGCTGATGGCGACGCTGGTGGGGGACGCCTGGCGCATCTCGCGCGGCGAGGACCTCGCGCGTAAGTTCATGGAATGGGGCTGGGGCGGCACCTCGTGGATGCCCATTCACGACATGGTCAAAACGAATAGCTGTGCGGTCGATTTGGTGCGCCGCTACCGCATCGTGAACGCGCAGACGACCCTCTTGGACCAGCTCTGGCGGGGACGCGATCCGAAGGACACGCCGTGGGCCAAGGCGGTGCACGATTTCTACGATGTTCCGGAAATCACCCCGGAATTTGTGAACTATGTGGAAAACACGTCGTATGAGATATTGAAGCAGGTGCCCAAGGATCTGCTCCCGTACACCGCGTACGGCAACGAGGAGGAGAGCTCCAAATATCCGGCGAGCGGCAGGTTCGACGAGTACTTCAAGTTGCAGTCAGCGGTCGGCCGTGCGGCCCATCGCGTGGGCATCGGCTGCACGCCGACCAGCGGCACCTCCGGCTACAGCCTGCTCCGGGGCTTCGAGCCGTACGAGGGGTATCTCAAGGCGGCGCACGACAAGGGTTTCAAGTACGACGCTTTGGCGGTGCATCCATACGGCAGCATCGACAAGGGCTCGCTTTCGACTTCCGACTTGGACGACGAGGCCGCGCGCCTGAGCGAGCAGGGCAAGCGCTACGGCTACGGCGATGAGACGCCGATCCTCTTCACGGAACTGTTCAACATGCCCGAGACCTACGTGCCCGAGTGGGGCGCGGGGCCGTCGTACGATGCCTATCAGAGCGGCAAGCCGACGTACGACTTCGGCAACCGCGAGTTCGTGCAGGCCGCCTCGGCCATGCGGCTCTACATCATCTGCATGAAGTACTGGCCGCGTATCCAGTGCGCGAACATCTGGTGCTGCCGCCCGTATATGGACCTGCACCTGACGCCGCTCCTGCTCTGCAAGGCGGTCAACACGCTGGGGCATCTCATGGGTGATGTGGCCTACACGGAGGACATCCGTCCTACGGCCGGCATCCGCGGCTACGCGTTCCGGCTTCCGGATGGCACAGGCATCGCGCCGGTGTGGTGCACGACAGCGGACGTGGAGAATGGCTTGAGGCGGTGCCCGGTTCTTTCGGTCAAGTTCGGCCAGCCGGTGACGTTCATCGACTTCATGGGCAATTCGCGTTTCGCTCAGCCGGATAAGCAAGGCTACATCCGGCTGCCAGTCACGCCCGCCCCGCTCTTCATCAAGGCGGAGGATGTCGTGAAGTTGGCGAAGGCACTGCAGACGGCGGAGCCGGATGACGGTGTGTCATCGCTCGCCGTCGCGTTCAAGCCCGATGCCGATGGGCGCATCTCGGCGTCGCTGAAAAACCTCACGGGGCGCACGCAGAAGGGCGTGCTGGAGGTCGGCGGACAGAAGCTTCCTTACGCGCTGCCGGGCAACGGCGAGGCGACGCTGCTCGTACCCGGCGCGGGTGATGGCGCGGACGCTCGCGCGATGCACCGGTGGAACATCGGCTACCGGCTCGTGCCCGCGTCCGGCGCACCGATCACGGGCGAGTGGCGAATGGACTACTTCTTTGCGACGGCCTGTGACGGTGAACCGAACTGGGCCGCGCTGCCCGCGCTTGCGATCACCAACCGCTGCTTCACCGGTGCGCCGCGTGCGGTCGCGCCCGGTGACCACGATGCGTCCTACAAAATCGCGTGGGACGCAAAGGCCTTGTATCTTCGCGTTGAGGTTGCGGATGACAAGCTGCTCGTCGATCCCGAGTTCTGGAAGCGTCCCAACGCCGAGAGGATGCTTTGGAACGCCGACGGCGCGTTGGAGGTCTATTTTGACACCGGTGCGAACGGCCGCTCGAATACGGCGAAGACCTTTGACAACGATGACTACCGCTACGACTTCGCACCGCCGAAAGACGGGCAAAGTGGCGCGGGGCAGGTATGGCGCTTCCGCGAGGTCTACCACCAGCTCGCGGACGGCGTGAACATGGCGACCAAGGAAGAAGCCGCCCAGAAAATCGTCTGCCGCTACGAGCGTACTGCGACGGGCTACGTGATGACCATCACTTTCGTGCAGCGCTATCTTGAGCCGATCGCGCTCAAGCCCGGTTTCGTTGCCGGCTGCGGTCTCTCTCTGCACGACCACGACGCGCCGGAGTGGAAGAACAGCAAGGGCCTCGGATTTTCGACCGAGCCCAACAAGCCCTGCGACGGTCACCCCGAGCTCTGGCCGCTGATGGTGCTGCGGTAAAAAGCTCATAATATCGACTGCCTAAAGATGTTGATTTGCGATTTATCGAGGTGTATGGTGCAACGTGTTGACATAAAAAAGATGCGGTTTGCGAGCTGTGAATTTCGGAAGAGCGTGTAAGGAGGGGAAAATGAGTGAGAAGAAGATGACAGGCGGCGAGGCGTTGGTGCGGTGTCTTGAAAATGCGGGCGTGAAGTATGTTTTCGGTTTATCCGGTGGGGCTGCGCTACCGATATTTGATGCGCTGGTTGGCTCGAAGATCAAGCTGATTTTGGTGCGTCACGAGCAGGGAGCGGCTCACATGGCCGATGGTTTCGCGCGGGTAACCGGGCGCCCGGGCGTGGTACTGGTGACGAGTGGTCCGGGGGCAACAAACACCATTACCGGGATACTGACCGCACACATGGACTCGGTGCCGATGATTATCCTCACGGGGCAGACGATCAGCTCCATGCTGGGTAAGGACGCCTTTCAGGAGGCGGATGTGTTTGGCATCACCATGCCGGTGGTGAAGCACAGTTACCTCATTCAGGACACCAACGATATACCGCGGGTTATGCGTGAGGCATTTCATATTGCCAGTTCAGGACGACCGGGACCAGTGCTGATTGACATTCCG
>JBBRJN010000174.1:0-6827 GCA_038219365.1 Kiritimatiellia bacterium
TCCCGCCTCGTCAACCCCCGTCTGAAAGATTTTTGAATTATTCTTTCAGCCGTCTCTCACGTCGCTTCCGGCGTCTCCGCCCTGGGTCTCGTGAAGGAGCCGTAGAGATTAGCACTTTCGCACCGCTCCCGTCAACCCCCGTCCGAAAGATTTTTGAATTATTCTTTCAGCCGTCTCTCACATCGCGTCCGGCGTCGCCGCCCTCTGTAACGTGAAGGAACCGCAGAGATTAGCAGACCCCGCCCGCACCGTCAACCGGGATTTGAAAAAATGTTGTGGACGCCTGTTTTCACCGCCCGCTTTTCGCGCGAAAAACGAAATAAACCCTTTAAAATCCAGTTTTTATCACAAAAGAAAAGGGCGGCGGGTGAACCGTGTCGTTCACCGCGCCGCCTGTTGCCTTCGCTGGCTCCGGACTCAGAAAGTCAGTCGAGTCAGAGCATCTGTTCGCGAGTTATTCTTTGCCGTACACTTCAACTTCTGTGTAGTGGTTCATCTCGTTTGACGTGTTGCCCTTGCTGTAGAAGCGGACATAACGACCCTTCACGCCATTGACGGCAAACGGACGGCCTTCGAAGGTCTCGATGTATTCCTTCTCTTTGCCCTCGCCGAGTTTCGACGTGTTGTCGTGATCGTTGTTGAAAACGGTCACCACGCCGTCGATGAAGTCGCGGTCGTTCGAGATCTGGCAGACCACGTCGCGATACACGCGCGCCTCGCCGTGATAGTGCCACACGCACGCCGCATAGATTTCCTTTTCTTTGCCCAGATCAACCTGCACCCACTGCGTGCCTGGGCCGAGCTCGACATACGTCGCAGCGTCATGCTCCTTGTCACCGTCGGTGATGAAGGCCAGTTCGCCGATGATCGGCTCCGGGTCGCTCGACGTGACCTTGCAGTCTTTCGAAAGCACCTTGTCAGCACCGGCCGGAACATCGATCGCCTGACGAGGTTTACCGTTGCGGGCCGGCTCAAGATTGGGCGAGCGGATATCCTTCGGCGTGCCCGTAAACTGAGGTTTCGGCAACGCGATCTTGAGTTGAACCTTCGACGCATCCTGAGCGCCTGCCACCACGGCAAGTCCGGCCACAAAGGCCGCCAGCATCATTCCTGTGAATCTCATGTGTTACCTCCCCTTGTCCGGCTTCTGATGAAGCCGATAACCGTTGTTGTTTCTGTCTCTCGTTTGTCGGACGTGTCGATCAGATCGGACACGTCCGACACCCAAATCATTTTGTCTTCAGCGGGAACGCCCCGCACATGCGCACCGGCCGACGCACTTTGTCCACCCAAACCGGCTGATTCCGCGCCACCAGCGCACCGCTGCCCGGCAGCGCCGCGCACGCGGCCTCGATCTCCCGCCACCCCAGCCCGAGGAACGCGGTCGAGAGCGCATCCGACACCGCGGCCGACGGCGCATACGACCACGCCGCCGCATGCCTCGCCGCGGCCACGCCGCGGCGCACATCAATGATATGCGCACCCTTCACCTCGAACCCCGACCCGCTCAGTGCGCCATCACACAGCCGGACCGAGTCCAGCCCCGCACGCTCTCGCCAGTCACCGCCCACGCCCACCGGCCAACCCGGCGGTCCGTCACCCATCGAGCCGCGCGCAACCACCGTACTTGTTCCGCCGTGCAACAGGAAATCGGTGAAATCCCAATCCGTCTCCAGCAGCGCGCACGCGACATCCAGCGCGTACCCCTTGGCAAGCGCGCCGAAGTCCAGTTCCAGCGGTGTGGCACGCCCCAACCGGTCCGGCTTCACAGCCACCAAAAGATTCTTCTGGTCGATGATCAGCCGGTTCATCCCGCAGGCAGCCAGCGCACTCTCGCGCTCCTGCGTCGTCAGCGCCGGCCACCGGTGCTTCACTTCGCGCAGCGCATCCATCACGGCACCGACCGTCACGTCAAACGCACCCTGTGTCGCCGCACACACCTGCGTCGCGATCATCAGGCATTCCAAAGTTTCCGGAGCCATCCGGAAGGTCTCTCCCGGCTTGAGGCGGCTGATCAGAGCCACCTCGCTCACATCCAGAAACCGGCTGAGCAGTTCCTCCAACTGGTCCACCTTGAGAAACACCGCGTGCGCCGCGCTCTGGGCGAGTTGCACGTCATCCGTGGCGACCATCAGTTCAAAAACCGTGGACATCGCCTGGTGCTCAAACCGGTGGACGCTGTCTGTCATAGAACCACCATCCATCGACCCGAGTCGACACTCTGACTTGCATCGACTCGCGTCGAATCGGGTCGGAGCGTCGGCTCGTGTCGGTCGCCCTACTCTTTCCGCCCGCCGCTGATCAACATCCAGACCGAAACGGCCAGGAACGCCATGGTCGTACAGCGATGCCCCCACGTCATCACATGCTGCCAGCCTTCACCGAACCAGGTCATCATCGGGGCCACCGCCGTGAAGATCACACCGACGCCCAGCACCATCACCAGCATCCACAGGACGCTCCGCTTCTTGCTCGCGATACGCTTGGAGCCGCGGAACCAGATCAACGCGACGAGGCAGGCAGCGAACAGCCCTCCGGCCACCATGTGGAAGATCAACACATAACCGGTCATCAGGTGCAGGAACCACCCCGCCAACCCGGAAAGGCCGAGATAAACGCTGGCCATGAACAAGCCCATCGCGGCTAACTTGTCGCTCAGCACCATCAGTTTCTCCCCGGGCTTACCGTAGGGGATCTCGCCCTTGGCCAGCACGACCGGCATCGCGGCCGCGACGAACGCCACCGCCACGAGCAACACGATCACGAAGACCACCCAGAGGAAGATCTTGAAGATCGGCCGCATCAGGAAGGTCGAGCCAAACACTTTGTTGTAGCTGCCGCTGAGCGCCATGAACTCATTCTGCGCCTTGACCAGCGTACGCGTGGTCAACAGCGGGCCGGTTGACTCGATCTTCGCGAAAAAGAATTTCGAATCCACCGTGTGGCAGTCCGCGCACTTGGCCGGTTTGGCGCCGCGCGCCAGACGTGCCGGGCGCACGTCGTGACCGAACGCCCACGAGACCGCCTCGGCTGCCTTCTCGACCTTCGCCGTCAGCTTGCCGTCAGCACCGGTTTCCCAGACCTGTCCGTGCGCCACATAGACTGCCCCTGTGACGCCCGTCTCGGCCAGGCGCTTGAGACCGGCCGCGACCATATCCTCGGTCAGCGTGCAGGTCGTGTCGGCCAACGCTTTGACGTTGCGGGCCGTATACTCGGAAACGAGCGGCGTGAAAGCGCCGTCACGATACCAGCCGGCGACCGGCGTGGCCGTTTTGGCCGTCACGTTCGTACCGATCACTCCATCGTTTTCGCCGCCACGATAATAGACTTTATCATTCACGGCGACCGCGCCAAAGCGTCCGTTTGCCAACTTACTCGCATCGAGCGTCTGCAACAGATTAGCGAAAACCGTCTCGTTCAACCGATTTGTTTCCTGCTGGGCCTCGGTCATCTTCTCGGTGTCCGATCCGGGGATGAACGTCGGGATCGCCGGCACCGTCTTGCCGTCGGCCAGATGGTACCTCCATTCAACCCCCGCCACACCAGCCGCCTCGCCGTCCGCCTCGGTCCGTCCGTCGGCATCGGCCTTGTAGAGATGGCCATCGACCGACAGCACCGGCACGCCGGGAATGTTCGGGTCGGTTGCGAGTGAGGCGAGCAGGGCTCCAACTTGTTCGCGCACGTCCAACAGGCCCGCGCAGGCGGCCGTAACCGCCTCGGGCCGCAGCGGCGTCAGCTGGGCCGCATCTTTGACGTCGCGCGTGCCCCAGAACGCCGGCCAGGACATGCGGCGCGGCTCGATCTTGCCTTGGCTGTTCCGCACAAAAACCGGCTCGATGATGAACGGCGCGGGCGTGGCCCAGCGGGCCCGGCCATACACACCCATGCGGTTGGCGCGCGAGGTGCGCACCTGAGCGAGATCGCCGCCCTCGGTCACGCCGGAATGGCAGGCCGTACAGGTGAGCGTCTCAAAATGGCTGGTCGGAATGCCGACGTGCTGGGGCCTGGGAGCGCCGAGGCGGCCGGCCTTCGCCACATCCGTGCCCACGTGGCAGCCCGCGCAGCTCGCCGTGGCGCGGACCTTGGTCATCGCGCCAGAGGCGTCGCCTTCGTAACCGCGGGCAATGGCATGGTTCTCGCCGTTCTTGTGGCAGTCCGTACAGGACATGCCCGCGCGGAGATGGACATCGCCGTCGATGTCCATGTGCGGCATCCCGACCTGACTAACCGAGTGACAATTCAGGCAGTTCTGATTGCGCGGCTCGCCGACATCCAGCACCGTGCGGTTCTTAGAATCGAACTGGCGCGTGTCATAAATCACGTGCGGCGGCACGGCGTAAACCGCGTCATCGCGGTTGAGCCCGCGCAGCACGCCCCAGTAGTCAGCCACGCGCGAACCCATGCCGCGGATCTCGCCCAGGCCCAGCGCGCCGGTCGCGGCCCAGCGGAAGTTTTGGCGCAGAATCAGGCGCGTCCACTCGCTGTGGTCATAGGCCCGGCTCTGGCTGTGGCATACGAAACAGTTGATTTCGACCGGCCCCGACACTTCCCATCGGGCGCGCGGGCCACCCTCGGCATAGATGTCACTCGGATCCGCGACATCGCCGCCCGGCAGGTGACGGCCGAACGCATACACCCATTCCCAGTTCGTCATCCCGAGCTGCTTCGGCTTATACGTGCCGTCCCACGCACGCAGGCTCATCGGAATCTGCGAGCCGGAAAGCGGGTCGATCAGAAACCACGGCTCGGACATGCGGCCCGCTGCCACATTTGTGGAAGACATGTTAAAGTGCCAGCCCGACGCGATGGCATCGAAGTCGTGACACTGGCCGCACGTCTTGCGCGTGCTCATCGGCAGCGCGCCAGAGAAGCCCGGCACAATCGCGTCGCCGAATTCATCGTTAAGCGCGAGGCGGTGCACCGGCGTGTTCCGTCCGCCGTCCCAGTGGGAAGGCCCTGCGGCGCAGGCCACGCCTGCCGCAAGCGCCATGATTACTGCAATAAAGCTTTTCATAACAGGTCCTATCCGTCCTATGGGTGGCATGCTTAGACTTTGAACTCTTCCGGCTTGAAATAGATGGTCTTGCGCTCGGCAACCGAGCGGTTGGCAGCCAACACGGCGACGGCGGACTCGTAAGCCAGATCGGCAGGGCAGTTCAACTTCTCGCCGTGACGCACCGCAGCGAAGAAGTTCTCCAGGTGCGGCATGTGGGCGGGCTTAAGCAGATCCACCGGCAGCGGCCAGCCGTCGGCTTCGGCCGTCACGCGCACGTCGATCGCCGCATTGGTGGTGACGCTCGCTTTGACCGGGGACTTCGTCTGCGTCACAAGTCCCATTCTCGCGAACTCGTCCCAAGACGGCACGCCCGCACGGACTTCGCGCTGCGCCACATTGCCGCGCGCCGCGATCTCAGAGATGGTGAGCGAGCCGTTTTCGCCCATGAACTGCTCGTAGAAACCGCCGCGGCTGGAGGTCGTCAGCACCTGATAATAGGCGCGGTTGATCACCCCCTCGTGCGTCTTGAACTCGTAGATCGCCATCACATTGTCATTCATCTGGCGGTTGAAGTAGTCGTTGCCGCCCACTGCCGTCACCGAGATCGGCGCGCAGTCCCAGACCCAGAAGAAAAGGTCGATCTGGTGCGAGCCGAGGTCAACCATCGGGCCGCCGCCGTACTTCGAGAACCAGCGCCAGTTGAGAAACTGCTCCATGTTCTCATACCCGTACTTTTGCAATGTTTCAGTCGGAATATTCAGAATGGGTTTAACGGTCAGGAACGGAGCGACCGAGCGGTTCCACTGACCGTAAGCGTGCGTCACGCGGCCCAGCATTTTGTCCTCGCGCATGACGCGGTTGATCGCGTGCATGTAGCGCGGATTGGAGCGGCGCTGGTGGCCGATCTGCAGCAGCTTACCGGTCTCGCGCTGGGCCAGGACCATGGTCTTGGCCTTTTCGAGTTGGTTGGACATTTCCTTTTCGCAGTACACATGCTTGCCCGCGCGCAGACAGGCGCCGGTGTGTTCGGCGTGCATCCAGTCCGGCGTGGCGATGACCACGCAGTCGATGTTCTTGTCCTCTTTTTCCAGCATCTCGCGGTAGTCTTCGTAGACATTGATCACATGCCCAAGCGCCTTCAGGCGCCCTTTCGCAAGCTTGCGCTGGCGCTCAAATATATCGCAAACCGCCGTGAAGCGCACGCCGGGGATTTTCATGGCCGCGTTGGTCAGGATCTCGCCCTCCGCGCCAAAGCCGATCACGGCAACGTTGATCTGGTCGTCCTTGGGCCCGATGGTGCCCGACTCTTGGCTCAGAATGTTGAAGGTCGGCAAGAAGGCTGCGGCCGCCGCCGTGGTCTTGAGAAAGTCTCTACGATTGAATGTCATGTCCATGGTCGTTTCCTTGATACTGTTTGAGTAAGCGGTTTTCACATCCGGGTATAACGTGGTCCATCGCCGCCCTGCGGGAAGGTCCACTCGATGTTCTGGAAAGGATCCTTGATCTGGCACGTCTTACAATGCAGGCAGTTGGAGAAGTCCACATGGATATGTCCCTCTTCCAACCGGTACACCTCCGCCGGGCAGAACCTTTGGCAAGGTGCGCCATAAAGCTTAATACATTTTGTGCAGATTGCGCGATCAAGAATTTTAAGGTGACAGGGCTGGTCCTCGTCATGGATCGTTCCCGACATGAACACGTCCGTGAGCCGGTCCGGCGAGGTCGGGCTCATGGTGATGTTTTCCGGCTCGGGCAACTTGCCGCCCTTGAGCGGCAGCATCTCCTCGTGATCCGGCGACATCGGCACAGGCCAGAACGGCAGAGCCCCGAA
>JBBRJN010000175.1:0-6807 GCA_038219365.1 Kiritimatiellia bacterium
GCAATTCCCGCCCGGTACTCTTGTCTTTGAAACGCGTCAGCAGCAGCCGGCCATCGCGCAGGACGACCGTCCGCTCTACCCTGGCGCTGCCGAGGGTGAAGGCCTGTCCCTCGCGACGGACATACACGTCATTCGCTCGCAGCGAGAAGGCCGCAAGCAGCATGGCCCTTAACCATAAGCGGTATCCCGCGCCGCGATAAGTCGGCGTCACGGAAGGAAAGTCAGTCATGATCATAATTTCGGATTCCATTCGCCGCCGACTACCTGGCGTCCTTTTCAGTGGGACTTGGAGCCAAGGCTTTCTCCATGGTCTCGTCGGCGTTCCGGTAGGCGTATCGCCCCACCTGAAAAACGGAGCGGGAAAGATTGGGCGGGCAGCAGACCCAACAATTGTCGCGTAGGTGGTCGTGATCGCTGAGCGGATTCTGATAGTAGGTGGTGGTCCCGTCGAGCGATATCCCATGCAGCACCGCGTTGTAAAGGGCCCGCTCAAGCACATCGCCTGAATCAGACCCTCCCTCCAACAGAAACATCCGCTGCGCGAAATCCAGCAGGCCGCAAGCCGCGCACGACTCGTAGTAGCCGCTGTTCGGGAGCTCATAGTCCTCTCCGAAAGCCTCGTGCTCATTACGCGGCCCGGTGCTGCCCGTGATGGTCATGCGGCGGTGTGTGACGCTGTCCCAGAAACGGTTCGCCGCGGGACGATAGTCGGCCTCGATCAAATGTCCGAGCACATGGCCATCGTGCGAACCGTCAAGAAAATCGGGATCCCACTCCTTCTTTCCCTCGTTGATGACAAACACATGGGCGTACCCGTTGGCGCGTTGGGACCGGCCGATCAGGTCGACGATTTCGTCCACCTTCTGCTCCAGGGCCGCGTCAGGATATATGCCGAGGGAAAGGGCGACGGTTTCAAGGAACTTGTAAAGGTTTGCTTCGCCCCAGGTGTTGTTAAACGGACCCTCGGTTTTCTCGCCCGACGCTTTGCGCAGGGAGCGCAACTCCCAGCCCATATACTCCCACGAATGGGGGATGGTGCGATCTTTGTAGATCAACATCTTGTGCCCCCAAAAACCGGCTTCTACCCGGACATTTCTCACGGGTACGGGCACGATGCTCCCCGCTCTGCCGTCCCATTGTTCGAGGGCCTGCGGAACTCCCGGCACGCCTGCGGCCGTGGCGAAAAGCCCGCCTTTCAGGCAAAGGACAAGGAATATGACAAGGCGCTCAAACATAAGTAAGCGGACGCTGACACCCCATCGGACGAACCGGATTTAACCTCACGCCATTTTGGTGTGAATGAGAAATCACCACGCCTGATGATTTTGACCTATTATGCGGGGAGGGTGAAAAGAGTCAACCCTATTTTGCGGCACACCGGCGCGTCCGGTAGCCGAACCGATTTTACGGCTGACGGGGTAGGGAGCGCGTGGTAAACTGTCAGCCGTAAGAAGTCATGAAACACACCACGCCCCATATCGACGCCGTTGAGACGGTGTTGCGCACGCGGTTCGAACGGCAGATCCGCACACATCAGACGATGAAGGCGGAGGAGGCCGTGCTGTCTCCATTCCCCAAAGGCCTTGACCCGCGTCTGGCCGACGTCCTGCGCGAGCGGGGCATCGAGCAGCTCTACTCGCACCAGGCCGAGGCGTTCGACACGGTCGCGGCAGGCCAGGACACGGTGCTGGTTTCGCGCACGGCGTCGGGCAAGACGCTGGCCTTCCTGCTGCCGATCCTCAGCGATTACTGCACGAGCGAGTCGCCCTTCGGCGTGCTCCTGCTCTACCCCACCAAGGCGCTTTCGCGCGACCAAGAGGGCACGCTCGGCGCGCTGCTCAAGGCCGCGCTCGACACGCGCAAGCTGGGCACCTTCGACGGCGACACGCCGCGCGAGGAGCGCGCCAAGATCATGAAGGGCGCGGACTTCGTGATCACCAACCCCGACATGCTGCACGCGGGCATCCTGCCCAACCACCACCGGGGCTGGAGCGATTTTCTGGGCCGCCTGAAATACATCGTCGTGGACGAGGTCCACGCCTACCGCGGCGCGTTCGGCTCGCACGTCTCCAACGTCTTCCGCCGCCTGCTGCGCGTCTGCGCCATGCACGGCTCGCACCCGCAGTTCGTCTGCTGCTCCGCCACGGTGGGCAATCCCGGCGAGCATGTGGCCGCCCTGTTCCACCGTCCGTTCAAGGTCATCGACCGCGACGGCTCGCCCCGGCCGCGGCGCGACCTCTACCTGATCACCCCCCCGCTGGTGGAGAGCGCGGGGTCGGCGCGCTTCCGCAAGGGCACGTCGTCGGTCTCGATCCCGGTCATCCGCGCGGCCACGGCCGCGGGCGTGCGCACGATCTGCTTCTGCCGCGCGCGGCAGCAGGTGGAACGGCTGTGGCGGGCGGTGACGGATGGACACCCCGAACTCAAGGAGAAGGTCAAGCCCTACCGCGGCGGACTCCTGCCCGCCGAGCGGAGGCAGCTCGAGAAGGATCTGTTCGAGGGCCGCATCACGACCATCATCTCCACCAACGCCTTGGAGCTGGGCATCGACATCGGCGACCTTGACGTCTGCATCCTTTCGGGACATCCGGGATCGATGGCGAGCTTTTGGCAGCAGGCTGGCCGCGTGGGCCGCAAGGGCAACCGCGCGCTGATTCTCTTTGTGGCGCAGGATGCGCCCGTGGATCAGTACTTGGTGAACCATCCCGAGTTCATCACCGGTACGCCGATCGAGCAGGCCTGGCTCAACGCGGACAATCCGTATATCATGTTGCAGCACCTGCCGTGCGCGGCGCACGAGCATCCGCTGCGCGACAGCGAGCCGCTCTTTGCTTCACGGGCTTACGATTTCGCCTTGGATATCCTGAAGGAGGACGGCACGCTCAAACCTTATAAGGGGTGCTGGCGTTACGCATTGGCCGACTATCCGGCCAAGGGCGTGAACTTGCGCGGCATGACCGACTACAATGTGGACATCATTTGCGACAACGAGGTGATCGGCCAGATCGACCCCATCGGCGCGCGGGCCGAACTTTATAAGGATGCGATCTACCAGCATCTCGGGCGGCGCTACATGTCCATGGAGCTGGATCTCGAAAAGAAGCTCTGCCGCGTGGAGTCCGTGGACGTGGACTACTATACCGAGTCGGAGTGGGAGAGCCGGCTTGACTTGACCACCGAGGAGGAGCGCAAGGAGCTGTTTGGCGCGGACCTGCGCTTCGGCGCGCTGCATGTGAACAAGCAGCCCAAGTTGTTTAAAAAAGTCCGTGAACGGACCTATGAGAATGTCGGCTACGGGCCGATCACGTTGCCGCCGTTCGAGTACGATACCACGGGGTTTGCGCTTCGCGCCCCCGAAGCGTGGGTGCAGGCGCTCGACGCGAAGGACAAGCGACTCGTGCCTGCCGCGCTGTTCGGCCTGCGCTATATCCTGCGGTATGCGTCGCCGAGCCTCTGCATGGCTGATCCGGGTGACCTCGAAACCGACCTTGCGCCGATCAGCATCGACGGGGACAAAAACGCTCAATGTCCAACGTCCAACGAAGAGAATGAAGAGCCGCCGCTGGTGCCGGAAAACAGGGGAACGGCGAGCTTCGAGCCGCTGCCGCCGCCCGCTTGGGCGGACATGGCTTTTAAGAGCGCGCTGTTTCTGTACGACAAGCTCGAAGGCGGTGCGGGTTACGCCGAAAAGGTTTTCGAGAAGATCACTGAGACGCTCGGCCTTTGCCGCCGCATGATCTGCGAGTGCACCTGCGAGAACGGCTGTCCCGCCTGTGTGCCGCCGTTGCCGCCGGGCGTGAACGACGAGGACTTGGAGCTGTTTCTGGTGGAGTCCGACGCCGTGCGCGTCTGCACCCTGAGTTATCTGGACGCCCTGCTCGACGGAAACGTCAGGGTCCCCGAAGTGAAAACCATCACACGCGATTGGGATCAGCCCGTGACCGCGCCCGCGCCGGATTCCGAAGCGCTCCGGCTGCGTGAAAAACTGAACCGAGCTGCCGACGCCCTGCGCGCGAAGCGGCGGAGAGAATATTAGGCGCGGGTGTCACGGACAAACCCGCTGGAAAAATGTTTTGGGGCACGGGTTGACCCGGCCCCGGCAGTGTGATACTGTAACTCACTCTTTTTTAATTGAGACAAGTAGGAGAAAACCAACATGAAGATGATGTATCAGCCTTCGAAGATCAAGCGTGTTCGCAAGCTGGGCTTTCGTGCCCGCATGGCGACCAAGGGCGGACGCGCGTTGCTCAACGCCCGTCGCCGTAAGGGCCGCCTTAGCCTGACCGCGGTGTAACGGAGATGCCAAAGGGCGTCATGAGCGGCCCCGAACAGAACAGGGATGGCGGCGTGCCGCTGCCCGGACCCTTTCGACTCGATTCATCAAAATACAAGCGTGTTTTTGCTGAAAAGAAATCGTTTTACGGGCGTTCAGTGGTGATTTGGGTATCGTGTACGTCGGACGCCGGCCGCAGGGCCGGCGTTGTTGTTTCTAAGCGGACCTTCCGGCGTGCGGTGGACCGTAACCGCGCCAAGCGGTTGATGCGTGAGGCGTTCCGGCTGAGCCGACACAACCTGATGCCGCAGGTGGACATGATCCTGATTGCGCGCGCCGGTATTTCAGGCAAGCGGTGCCAGGATGTGATGCAGGATTTCGAGCAGGTCTGCCGTCGTGCGCGCGTGTGGCAGGCCGGTGGCAAGCATGACTGACGGAGGTGCGGATGAGAAAGATCCTGTCCGTCATCAGCCGCATGGTGCGCGGCATGCTCATCTTGATTGTGCAGGCGTATCAGGTGACGCTCTCGCCGCATATCGGCAACTGTTGCCGCTTTACGCCTTCGTGTTCGGTGTACTGCATTGAGGCTTTGCATGTGCACGGCGTGCTCAAGGGTTGCTGGCTGGCTTTGCTGAGGATTGTGCGGTGCCGTCCGTTCGGACCGTCGGGTTTTGATCCGGTTCCGCCGAAAAAATAGGACGAATACACAGATTCGCCCGTACGCAGAGGGGCAGGTCCGAGTGCCCGCCCGTGATTAAGGATTTATGAACAAACAAGAACGAGTCATTGCGATCCTGCTGGGCGTTGCGCTGGTCGGCTGGGTTTTATTCAGTACCAAACAAGCCTCCAAACAGGCGAAGGCGGCGTCGCAAAACCAATCGTCGATGTCGGCTATCGCGTCTGCGACGAACGGCCTTTCCCAGACAACGTTGTCCGCACCCGTGGCCACGGCTGCTCTTCCTGTTTTGGAAGAGACGGCCGCGGTCATACCGTCTGTTGCCGAAGAGGTGCTGACGCTGAAGGGCGAGGACATGACGCTGGCCGTCTCCTCGTATGGCGCGGTGCTCAAACAGGTGACGCTGAGCAAATTCAACTCTCTGCCGGGCAAGGCGGGCGAGAAGAACCCGCCGGTGCTGCTGGATTTCGCGACGGCACCCGGGCTGGAACTGTCGGGCGTGCCGGGCTTGGCTGGCAATGCTGCGTACCGTATGGAGCGCGATGTCGCGGATCAAGCGGTCACGCTGACGGCGACCACCGGGAAGGGGCTGGCGGTCACACGCAGGATCGAGCTGCTCAAGGGCTATCAGGTCAAGGTCACGGACACGATCCGCAATGCGAGCGAGAATGTGGTGACACTGGGCACGAACAGTGTCGGCATGGGGGTGATGCGTAAGGGCGACTCGAAAAACGAGATGCTCTCGCTTGATTCACTGCCTGCGGTCGCTGCGGCCAAGACGTGCCACTGGGGTTCGGAAAAGGCCACGAAGCAGTATCTCGTCGGTGGAACGGCCCGCGGCGGCATCGGCTGTGGCGGCGCTCCGGCGGCGACAGGCATGGCCGACCAGGTCACGGTGCCGGTGCTCGAAGCACAGTCGTGGATCGCGCTGAAATCACGGTTTTTCGTGACCCTCTTTTCGTCGTCCGAGACGAACTGCGGGTTCACGGCCCAGATGGCGCGCGATACCGCCAAGCCGAACTATGTCCTGAGCCACCTTTCGGCAAGCGTGCTTTTCCCGGGACGGGTACTGGGGCAGGGCGAGGTGCTGACGCGCGACTATACGCTCTACATCGGTCCGAAGGAGCTTTCGCGCTTGCAGGGGCTCGGCAACGGCAAGGACGCGGTGATGGAGTTCGGGTTCTTCACCTGGTTCTGCAAGCTGCTGGTGCCGACGCTGAACTTTTTCCATCGCATCATACCGAATTACGGTGTTGCCATCATCCTGTTGACGTTCCTCGTGCGCATCATTTTCTGGCCGCTCACGCACAAGAGCACGGTGAGCATGAGAAAGATGCAGGAGATCCAGCCGCAGCTGAAGGAGATCCAGAAGCAGTTCAAGGACAATCCGCAGAAAATGCAGCAGGAGACATGGGCGATCTACCGCGCGAACAAGGTGAACCCGCTGTCGAGCTGCCTGCCGATGCTGATTCAGATTCCGGTGTTTATCGCACTCTTCACGGTGCTGCGTAGCGCGGTGGAACTGCGTTATGCGCCGTTCCTTTGGATCGGTGACCTAAGCGAGCCCGAGAACCTGCTGGCAGGCGTGCTGCCGATGCCGCTGAATATTCTGCCCTTCCTGATGTCAGGAACCATGGCGTTGCAGAGTTACCTCACGCCGTCGATGGGGGACCCGCAGCAACAGAAAATGATGATGGTCATGATGCCTGTCATGATGCTTTTCATGTTCTACAGTTTTCCCGCTGCGCTCTCGCTCTATTGGACCGTGAGCCAAGTGCTCTCCATCGTGCAAATGCTGGTGATTCGGCGTAAGAGCGCACACAAGCACGACGCGGACGGCGGCATGACGGTCGAGTCT
>JBBRJN010000176.1:0-6777 GCA_038219365.1 Kiritimatiellia bacterium
CTGCCGGAGGCCGAGGTGTTGACCGGCCGCAGGGTTTCGACGCGGGCGGAGAGGGTTGAGGCCGCACGCGTTTTATCGGGCCTGTTCGGGTGCGCGACGCTCGTCAAGGGTGGGCACGGTGCGGGCGTTTGTGCGGAGGACGTGCTGTTTGACGGGGAGACCCTGAGCCTGCTTTCGACGCCGCGGGTTGACGACCCGCTCTCCACGCACGGGACGGGTTGCTCGCTCAGTGCGGCCATCACGGCTGCGCTGTCCTGTGGCCGGACGCTGCTCGACGCGGTGGCAGAAGGCAAAGCGTATGTATACGAAGCGATTCGCACAGGGTCATATGTGGGCGAGCAGGCTGCCGTGCTTGGCACGCCGAAGCGCTTGCCGCTCGAGTGTGTGCGCGTTGAAACCGTCCTGTAAACGCGGTCTGATACCAAGGAAACGTCTTTTTTTCATCTGTAACTTCAACCTAACTGAAATTTTCTTATGACACAACTTCAAGCGGCAATCAACGGACAGATCACGGGTGCGATGCAGCGCGTTGCGGACGACGAAAAAATACACCCCGAACTGGTGCGGGAGGCGGTGGCTAGCGGTCGGGCCGTGATCCCGCTTAACCCGGGGCACGCCAATGCGCGTCCCGTGGGCGTAGGACGGATGTTCTCCACCAAGGTCAACGCCAATCTCGGACGCTCCACGACGCGTTCCGGCAAGGGCGACGAGTTAGAGAAGTTGCAAATCGCGCTAAACGCCGGCGCTGACTTCGTGATGGATCTGAGCGTGGGTGCGGAGCTGAGGTCGATCCGGCAGGGGATGCTGGATGCCTCGCCGGTCCCGTTGGGCACGGTGCCGGTATACGAGACGATTTCGCGCCTCGAGGGCGATATTCCCGAAATGAATCCGGACCTGCTGCTTCAAGTGATTCAAGAGCAGGCTGAGCAGGGGGTTGACTTCATGACCCTTCACGCGGGGCTGTTGCACGGGCATGTGGATGTGGCGATGAAGCGCATCATGGGCATCGTGAGCCGGGGCGGGGCGATCATGGCCGAGTGGATGCAGCGGAATAATGCAGAGAACCCGCTCTATATGCGCTGGGATGAGGTGATGGATATTCTCGTTAAATATGATGTGACGGTGTCGCTCGGCGACGGCCTGCGTCCGGGATGTCTGGCTGACGCGAGCGACGCGGCGCAATTTGGCGAATTGGAGGTGCTGGGTGGACTCGTGCGGCGCTGCCGGGCGCGAGGGGTGCAGGTGATGGTCGAGGGACCCGGACATGTGCCGTTCAACCAGATCCAGATGAACATGGAGCGCGAGCAGGAGGTTTGCGACGGTGCGCCGTTCTATGTGCTGGGGCCTGTTGTGACCGATATCGCGCCGGGCTACGACCATATCACGTCCTGCATCGGCGCGACGGCCGCGACGGTTTATGGCGCGTCACTCCTCTGCTATGTGACGCCGGCCGAACACCTCGGCTTGCCGGACGGAGAAGAGGTTCATCAGGGAATGATCGCCTACCGCATCGCGGCGCATGCGGGCGATGTGGCGCGTGGCCTGCCGGGCGCACGCGACCGCGACGACGCGATGGCGCGTGCACGCGTGGCCTTCGACTGGGAGGCGCAATTCGCTCAGGCGATTGATCCGGAGCGGGCGCGGGCGCGCTGGCTCAAGACCCGCATGGGCCAAGGTGAGCACACCGATGACCACTGTTCCATGTGCGGCAAAGAGTTTTGCGCGGTGCGCACCTCGAAACGCATCCGCGGGGAGAGCGTTTAGAACAGGGCTTCATGCTAAAAGAGGGCTCGGTCATTTGGAGAAAAAGGCACGGCTATGAAGCGCATACGGATTCGAGAGGTGCTGGCGACGGAGCGCCGCGGTCTGAACCTGACGGTTGCGGGGTGGGTCAGAACCCGGCGCGACTCCAAGGGCGGGCTTTCGTTTGTCGAGATCAATGACGGGTCCTGTCTGGCGAACCTGCAGGTGGTCGCACCCGCCTCGCTGCCGAATTACTCGGAAGAAATCCTGCGCCTGCACCCCGGGGCCTCGGTTGTGGTCGAAGGCGTGCTGGAGGCTTCCGAAGGCAGCGGTCAGGCAGTTGAGTTGAAGGCGCACAAGCTCGTTGTGTTGGGTTTTTCGCCACCGGTCGAATATCCGCTCGGCAAGCAGAAGATCAGCTTCGAGCGGTTGCGCGAGTTGCCGCACCTGCGGGCGCGCACCAACACGTTCGGAGCGGTGGCCCGCGTGCGGCATCTGCTGGCGCACGAGGTGCATCGCTTCTTTCACGACCGCGGTTTCCTTTATGTTCATACGCCGATCATCACGGCCAGCGACTGCGAGGGCGCGGGTGAGATGTTCCAGATAACCACGATCGACGTTCACGCGCCACCGCGGCGTGCGGACGGCTTGGTGGATTACGAGCAGGATTTCTTCGGGCGGCGTGCGTCGCTCACCGTGAGCGGCCAACTCGAAGGAGAGGCCTATGCCTGCGCGCTGGGCGACATCTACACCTTTGGCCCGACGTTCCGCGCGGAAAACTCCAACACGCGGCGGCACCTTTCCGAGTTTTGGATGATTGAGCCCGAGATGGCATTCGCGGATCTTGAGGATGACGCGGAATTGGCCGAGGCCTTGTTGCGCCACATGTTTCGTGCGGTGCTCGCGCGGTGCGGCGAGGACCTGAAATTCTTTGACCAGCGGGTCTTGCCGGGCGTCGTGGCGCGGCTGGAGCGACTGGCCGAGGCGCCGTTTGGGCATGTGACGTATACGGAAGCGATTCGGTTGCTCGAAACCTCAGGCCGTCCGTTTGAGTACGCTCCTTTCTGGGGTATGGATATGCAGTCCGAGCATGAGCGGTATCTGGCTGAGGAGGTCTTCAAGGGCCCAGTGGTTGTGACCGACTACCCCGAGGCGATCAAGGCTTTTTACATGCGGCGCAACAGCGATGGGCGCACGGTTGCCGCCATGGACGTGCTGTTGCCTGAAGTGGGAGAGATCATCGGCGGGAGCCAGCGCGAGGAGCGAGTGGATGTGCTGGAGGCCTCCATGCGCAAGAGCGGACTCGACCCTGAAGATTACGGACCGTATCTGGATTTACGAAGGTATGGGAGTGTGCCGCATGCGGGTTTTGGACTGGGCTTCGAACGGCTGATTCAATTCTGCACCGGCATGCACAACATCCGCGACGTGATTCCCTACCCGAGAGCCCCGCGACTGTGCTAGCTTGCCAAGGAAGGAGATTATGTCTGAAGGTGCTGTTGGAACGCAGTCGTCTTCGCCTGCGCTGAACCGATTGAAGAGCAATCTCGCAGCGGTGATCCGTGGAAAAGACGAGTCAATCGCCCAGTTGCTCGTTGCTTTGCTGGCGGACGGGCACGTGTTGATCGAGGATGTGCCGGGCACGGGCAAAACCACGCTGGCCAAGGCGCTGGCGGTTTCACTCGAGGCGCGCTTTTCGCGGATACAGTTCACGCCCGACCTGTTGCCGACGGACATTGTGGGCGGCATGATCTACTCCGCCGCAAACGGCAGTTTTACGTTCCGTGCAGGGCCGATTTTCGCCAATATCGTGTTGGCCGACGAGATCAACCGCGCGTCCCCGCGCACACAGTCGGCGCTGCTTGAGGCCATGAGCGAGCGTCAGGTGACCACGGAGGGCGAATCGCGTCCGCTGCCACGCCCGTTCCTGGTGGTCGCGACGCAGAACCCGGTGGAGTATAACGGCACCTATCCGTTGCCCGAGGCGCAACTCGACCGTTTTTGCATGCGCATCTCGTTGGGCTATCCTGCACGCGAGCACGAATTGCAGCTGTTGTGTGATCAGGTGACCTCGCAGCCGCTAGAAAAACTTGCGCCCGTGGTTGACACGGTGACGCTCGCGCGGTTGCAGGCGGAGGCCCGCGAGGTCGAGGTGGAAACCTCCGTGCTGGACTATATCGTCCGGCTCGTTGACCGCACGCGGCATGACGCGCGGTTGCGTCTTGGAGCCAGTCCGCGCGGCTCGCTCGATCTGCGCCGGTGCGCGCAGGCGTCCGCATTTCTCGCGGGGCGCGGCGCGGTCCGGCCCGATGATGTCAGGCGACTGGCCGTACCGGTGCTTGCGCATCGGCTGGTCCTCGACGTCAAAGCGCGCCACAGCGGACTGACCGGCGAGGCGGTGGTCGCCGAAGCCCTGCGTGCGGAGCCGGTGCCCGCATGAAAAAGCGAGCCAGCGAGAGGCCCGGCCTCTGGCGGCGTCTGAGGAATCCGCCCATCGGCTATCAGCAAGGAAGGCGGGAGCGCCAAGCGCGCCATTTTCCGCTGGTGGGTTGGGCTTACTATTGGCTTACGGCACATACGACACCGCGGCTTTTGGTTGTAGGGGTGGTGGGCATTGGCCCGACAGCACTCCTCATGCTGGTCGGGTTTGATGCCCGCATGTTGCTGGTGGGTTTTGCGGTCGCGTCGTGGATTTTATCCTGTATGGCAGTGGGCTTCTTCTGGCGTCCTCAGCTGAGCGTGGAGATGCGGGTTCCGCTCCGGGTTGAATGCGGCAGTTCTTTTTTGACACAGTATACGGTGAGCAACCGTGGCCGTCGCACGGTGCGCGATCTCGGGATCGACACCCTGATTTATTCTGACTGGCTCCGGTTGCGGCGGCAGCAGGCATGGCTTGGCGAGTTGCATCCGGGGCAGGCCGAGACGGTTACCGGCTTGGGTCGAGCGCTGGCGCGTGGGGTTTATATTTTGCCTGCCCTACGTTACGATTCCGGTTTTCCGTGCGGCTTTTGGAGATGGGGGAAGACCGGGCTGACCGAACAAAAGCTCAATGTTTTTCCGGCTTATATGCGTTTAGAGACGCTTGATATTCCGTTAGGGAACCGTCACCGGCAGGATCTGTCGAACGCCCGAGAGCTGGCACGCGAGGCACTGGAGTTTCACGGGTGTCGCGAATTCCGGGACGGTGACGCGTTGCGTCATGTTCACCCGCGTTCATCGGCACGTGTAGGGATGCCAGTTGTGAAGGAGTTTCAGGCGGAAGGGCGCTCGCGCACCGCGATTCTTGTGGATACGCGTGACTGCGGATTTTTGAAAAAGCTGAGGATGTTCCGGCGGCGGGATGATCCGTTGGAAGCTGCACTGTCGCTGGCTGCCGCGATCATCGACTCATTGTCTGTAACGGACCGTGTGCTCGAACTGCTTGTGGCCGGGCCTGAGGTGTACCGTTTTCGCAGCGCGGGGCGCGTGGGGTATCTCGAAGAGGTGCTCGATATTCTGGCTGCGGTCGAGCCGAGCCGCGATGATCCACTCGACCGTCTGGAGCCGCTTCTGTTTGATGAGATCCGGTCGATCCAGAGCATCTGCCTGATTTTGACGAGCTGGGACGGCCGGCGGGCGGCGCTGGTGCGCGATCTCGGCGCCTGGGAGATCGGGCTGAAAATTGTGTTGGTCGTGGCGCAAGGCCGGCAGGTAGCCGGGTTGCCTCCCGAGGTGATGTGCGTGTCAGCCCGCGCTGTTTTGAGCGGTGAGGTGCATGGCTTGTGAAGAACCAGACGACAGAGGCCGGGATTCCCGATGCGAGGCTGCGTAGCCGCTGGCCAACGTTTTTTGGGGCGCTCTCCTTATTGTGGTGCGCGTGGTGGTATTGTCGCGGTGAAAGCCAAGGGCTGCTCATGGTGGCCGCTGGCCTTGCCGCGCTGGCGGTCGGGCTTCCGCGTGCGCTGCCGGGCAATGCGCGCTGGGCGATCTGGACCGGACTGCTGGTGGTGGTCATTTGCCTTGCGGCGAATGTCACGCGTTTGCTTCCGCCCCCAAGCGCGATGGGCGAGGCGCGGCTGTGGGACCGTTTCATTACGGCAGCCTTTGCCCTGGGAGTGACCGCGCTCTTCTTCAAGCCAGGCGCTGACAAGGTGACGCTGATCAGTGTGGGCGGCCTGCCGATGCTGATGCTTGTGCTGGGAAGAAATCTGCTCGATGCCGGGTCGGCGGCGGGTTTTGAGACGCTGATCGTATGGGTTTATGTGGCGCTGTTGATCAGCCTCGATCAGGTGCAGCGCCTGACGCGGCCGCTCCCATCCGAACGTATGCCTCCGGGTGTGCGCGAGATCCTGTGGCGGCTGTCGTTTGTAACGGGCGTGCTAGTGTTGGCGTTCGCGTTGCGCCCGCCTGTTGAGCAGGGCGCCTGGGGCCTTCAGAAAAAACTCTTCGGGCTGATTATGGATCCCTCGCGGGGGTCGCTCGCGCGTTTCGGCGACCTCTCGCTGATGCGGGCACCTCCTTGCGACTTCGGCCTGCGCATGCGCGTGTTGATGCTGATCCGTGCTGAGACCTTGCCGGGGTATCTTCGTGAACGTGTTTTCGTGACCTATCAGGCCGGGCATTGGGCTGCCGCAAAACCCGGACTCCCTTTGCGTTCATCCGGGCCGGCAGGGAGGGACGATCAAGGCAGCGGCTATGCGCTGGTGCCGACGTTGGGGGCGAGCGCAGCCGCGGCGGTTTGGCGGTTCGAAGTGTTGGCTCCGCAGCTGTTGAGCGGGATCTGTTTGCCGGGCAGTGCGGTAAAACTGATGTGTCGGGGGATGCCTCCGTTCGTGGATTTAGACGGTGCCGTCATGGCGAACGAGGTCTATCCTGACCGCTATGAAGCGGCCGTGGAGCCGCGCTTCGTGACGGATAATGCGTACCCGTTTCCTAACACAATGATCGAGCCCGCCTATTTGGAAGTGCCTGCTAAACTCGCGGGTGTAGTCTCGAACTGGGTGGCCGGGTGCGAGGGGCTGGCTGACGCGCGGACCGTGCGGGAGGCGGTGCGGC
>JBBRJN010000177.1:0-6702 GCA_038219365.1 Kiritimatiellia bacterium
CGCGTTCTTGCTCGGAAGTACGAACCTTGCGGACTACGCGGCTGATATTATCGGATCGGTCGAGGCCCCCGCGTTCAATAAGTGCCTGATCTACGCGCACAAGGCGCAGAACATCGGTTTCACCGGCAAAGGGCTGGTGGATGCCCGAGGAACCCCAAAGGCGTTCCCGGAGAAGGCAGGTAAGAAGCTGGGCGAGCGACCGATGCTCATGCGGCTGGTCGAGTGCGAGAACGTCAGTTTCAAGAATCTGTCGTTCAAGAACTCGGCCTCGTGGGGGCTTCATCTGCTGTCATGCATAGAGGTGCATTTTGACGGCATCCGTAGCGACAGCCAGAACAATAACATCAATAATGACGGCATGGATCTGGATGGCTGCGTGGACGTGCTCATCGAGAACTGCGTGATCAACTCGGGCGATGACGCGGTCTGCCTGAAGAGCACGACCCTGCAGCCCTGCTCGAACATCGTCGTGCGGGCCTGCGAGTTCAGCAGCCACACGGCGGCGCTCAAACTCGGCACCTCGTCGAGAGGCGGCTTCAAGGACATCACGTTGACGAACTGCACGTTCCGCAATTGCCCGATGGGTGCGGTCAAGCTCCTGCTGGTTGACGGCGGGCGGCTGGAGAACGTCTTGATCTCCGATGTGCAAATGGACAATGTGGGCGGTCCCGCCTTCATCCGGCTGGGCAACCGCGGACGGGTCTATGATAAACCCACGGAGCAGGTCTTCTTCGGCGTGCTGCCCTCCAGTTGCGTCTATGCCCGGCATGTCAAAGGGCTTTCACTGAAGAACATCAGCATGACGCTTGAAAAAGAAGACTCTCGTCTATCAATGGTCACCGATAACGTAGAGGCATTGTAATTTAGAAATGTGACGATTAACGGAAGCATGTATGAAGCTAATAAGTAAAAAAGAGCTGATATTCATGGTGCTTTTGCCTCTGGTGGGGTGTCATTATTCGAGTGCGCCACATGCGCCGGAGACGTCCAAAATGCAGGCGTTGCGTCAGCCGGATTACAGTTACGCCTGCTGGCTGAACGGCTGGCGCAAGAACAAGTCCGACACGACTCAGGCGCTCTTTGCCATTGAGACGAGCCGGTATGCCTTTTCACTGAATCCGGCGGACTTCAGCAAATCGGGCTTTGCCTTTCACGACAAACCGGGCACCGGTTATGCGGAGGCCCTGCATTCAGAGACCGCACCCCTGCATCAGTTGCCGCCGGCCGAACTCGTTCTTGAGCTTGAAACGGATGGCAGAATATACAGGGCGGTCAATTGCAAGGCCGGAACCGGGACTGATGCGAGGCGTCTCAGCCCGGCCCGGATGTGGGAATCCGGGCGGTTTGTGCAGCACTACGATTTTCTCGGTCTGAATTTTCTGGACGCAACAGGAAAGGCCCTGTCCTGCACCGGGACGCTGGATCTGGTCGCCTGGCCCGGTTCGCTGACGCTGACTGCGAGCCTCACCCCTGTCGGTTCCACATGGACCAACGCGACCCTTCGTATTGCGCTCTCAGGCCGTGGCACGGGCGTCTCGCCCGTGGGGAAGGAGGTTCATGGGCGGGACGCCCATGCCACGAAGAAACAGTTCGAAGGCAACTGGGGGGCAGGCGAAGAGAAATCCTTGACCCTGAGTGTGAAATCCCCTCAGCACGTGAGCCCGGGCACAAACATGTCCATTCAGGTCACGTACGGTGCCGATCAGGCCTTCCCGGTGAAGTTTGAGCCGCGGAAAGATTGTTTTGTCGCGTCGGTGCCGAGCATCAAACGAAGTTTCGCGGCAGGGTACACGGACATCCGCGACTACGATGAATTCGCTATCACGGTTGACAATCAGGGGAGCGTCGGAAGGGAAGTGCCCTTCCTCCTCGATTTCCGCGGTCCGGCGAACATCACCGGCCTGTGCCCGATGCTGTGTGACAGGGAGGGCCGTCCCACGGGCCTTCCCGTGCAACTCAGCAAGAACTGGCATCATTCAAAAATGGGGGCCTACCTGATGGCGTATGCATCCCTTCCCGCGAAACCGGGGAAGACCGAATATCTGCTCCGCATCGCGTATGGGTTTTATGGCACGCTGCCGTCGGCCAGCCACGCTCAGCTTTCCCTGATCGGGTATGCAGGAGAGTACGGAAACGGGCGATGGGATCAGTTGGCGATCGGCTGCTGGGGCGAGACCATCTGCTTTGACATGGACATGAGCCTGGTCGATATCGCCATCACCGATGTACGCATGCTGATGGTGCGGAACGGCCTGAACGGGACAAAGTGGAACTGGACGGATGCCGGCTGGGGCGGCGACTGGCTCGGTATGCGGAATGCCAGCGGCGAAAAGCTGGCGTTCAACGACCTGAAGACGGCCTATCTCGCGCAAGGGCCCTGTCTGACGGATGTGCGTTATGCCGGGTTCTACGGGGCCGGAAATGAAGTGTCACTTGAGGCGCAGGTGCAGACCTTGCGCACCGATGACCATGCCCGCACGTTCCAGCGGCTGAAATACACGTTCAATGTTGATTCCGGGACGAATCTGCTCTGGCTCTATAAGATGGGGCGAACCGGTGGCTATATCACCCCGAAAATCGCTTATGGCAATCGGGCGGGGTTGATCGCGGAGCGGCAGGTGCCGGTCGATCTCAAACCGACCGCGCTTTTTGTTGACACACTTTCGCTGGAGGGTGACGGCCCCTGGTGGGTGGCTTTCCCGGACGCGCGGCACACGAATGGAAGAAATTGGGGCACCGGCTACCGGGCACTGGTCATCCGCTCCTATAAGGCGATTATCGGCGGGAAGACGTTCAGCCGCCCGACGATCTCCCTGCCTGTCAATCAGGTTCAGAGGGATAGAAAAGGGCTTGATCTCGACCTGCTGCTGGTCGCGCCGAAGGAGGCGTCCGGGTTCCGTCCGGGCGACAGCGTGGAGATGGACTTGGAATGGATCACCCTGCCGCGAATCGCCGACGACTACTACGGTCCCAACGAGACGTTCCGAAAACATCTTGCCGAGAATCCGTCCTCGTGGAAGACCACCTATCGCGAAGCTGTCGGGAACGACTTGGACGTCACGGTCAAGGGAGGCACGGTTCTGAACCGCTATCCCGTCCGCATTCGCGCGGATAAGCCGACCGTCGAAGTCGCCATCAAGGGCGGCGTCGGCTTTGTGGCGCTCCGTTTTGAAGGCCTCCGCTCAATCAAAGACCTGGACCTGTTCGAAGTTGTCGCCGGCATCGAGGTCAAGCTCGACCAGTCGGTTCACGGCAACGATTTCTGGCAGGCCGACTATGACGAGGGAAGCCAAACCTTTGCGCTGACGTATAACCTGCCTTTGGACAACAAACCTGAATCGAAGTGGATACTGAAATAAGCAGAAAGAAGGAGATACTAACCATGAGCCTATCGAAAGCGATTGTCACAACAGCCTTTGCATGGGCCGTCGCTGCCGCGTCACCTGCCGGCCTGCGGGCTGCGGAATCCATGGACAAGATGTGGGGGGAAACCCACGTGAGCGGGTCGGGAGACGACCTTGCACGCGGCACTCATTTTCGGACAGGACATTACGGGTTGTTCATGCACTGGGGGCTCTACTCGCAACTGGCCGGGCAGTGGAAGGGGAAAACCTATTACGGCATCGGCGAGTGGCTCATGAATCCTCGCATGGCGGGGATTCCCGTTTCAGAGTATATGGACATCGCCAAGACCTTCAACCCCGACCAATTCGACGCCAAGGCCATCGTGCAGTTGGCCAAGGATGCGGGGATGACCTACATCGTGATCACGAGCAAGCACCATGAGGGGTTCGCCATGTTCAAGTCGGCGTATCCCTTCAACATCGTGGATGCTTCGCCTTTCCACCGCGACCCGATGAAAGAACTGGCTGAGGCCTGTCGGGAGGCGGGGCTCGGCTTCGGCTTCTATTATTCGCACAACCAGGACTGGACCGCGCCGGGTGGCAGCGGCGGGCCGAAGCAGAATCCCGATGGCACTCCGGCCACATTCGAACAGTACTTCCGGCAGAAGTGTTATCCGCAGGTCAAGGAGATCTGCACGCAGTACGGCCCTCTTGAGATCATCTGGTTCGACACCCCTGGCGACATGCCCAAGGAACTTGTTGTCGAACTGCATGATCTGGTGCGGTCCGCGCAGCCCAAGGCGCTGCTGGGGAGCCGGATCGGCTACGGCATGGGCGACTACGAAACGTTGGGTGACATGGAAGTGCCGCAAGAGAAAGTCGGAGGACTGTGGGAAAGCTGCGACACCAGCAACGACTCCTGGGCCTACGCCTGGTATGACACAAACTGGAAGGAGCCCCGGGAGATCCTCAAACGGCTGGTGTCAACCGTGGCGCGGGGCGGGAACTATCTTCTGAACTGCGGACCGGACGGCAAAGGCGCTATCCCGGATCAGTGCCAGAAGTTCCTTCGCGAGGCTGGACGCTGGATACAGGCGAACCCCGAAGTCATCCGCGGGGCCAGCCCTTCGCCATGGAACCATGCGATGCCGTGGGGAGACGTCACCGCGCAAGGCAAAGCAATCCTCAACCTGGTGGTGTTTGATCCTCCCTATGACGGCACCCTCTACCTGCCCGGCCTTTCAACGCCAGTTGAGTCGGCAACGCTAATGCGGAACGGCAAGCCGGTTGCGGTCGCATCGGAGAGGGTCGGACAATCCGTCCGCCTCAAGCTTCCCGAGGGCGTCGCCGGCGGTCTACCCATTGTGATCCGGGTTGAACTCGCGGGCGAGGCCTGCGTGGATCAAACGCTGGTCATCCACCCGAATACCCCGAACATGATCCTGGCGCATTTTGCCGAAGCCACCGGGGCGGAAAAAAAGAAAGTAAGCTGGATGGAGAAGTTCGGCGAATGGAAGCACGCCGATCAGGTCAGCCAGTGGACTCCGGAAGGCCGCGTGTGCTGGACCGTGAATGTGCTGGAGCCGGGAGCGTATAAAGTGTCCTTGAAATACCGGGGCAAGGGACGTTTAGTCTGGAAGATCGCCACGGATGAAGGAGCCGTGATCCAAAATCAGCAGGCAGCGACCTCGCAATACCAAGCCTATCCCATGGGCGTATTGGGGATCAAGAAAGCGGGCGTGCACAGGATCGAGGTGTCGCTGGTAGAGGGCGAGCGCGCCGAGGCCAGCCTGGAAGCCTTGATTCTGGTGCCGGCGCGGTGATGGAGCCTAGGCTCTGTGCCGCAGGCCTGGCGCCGGTGCCCGAGCGCGCAGCGGCGGCAACCGTTTCCACGGTTGCCGCGGTGGTGGCCAGCAACTGGGCGGCACGGGTGATGCGTTGGAGCATGATCTCGGTTGTGCAGGGAGGGTCCTATATGACCGCTTTTCCACGTTGACTCTGCGTGCGAGTCTTGTATGATGACAGACGTGTTGGGGTTAAACAAAATGAACATGCCTTCACAGGGAGTTGAGCGAATGCCTTTCACCGCGCTTCTTGACCGATTAGGGTCGGCCTCGGCTGCGGCCGCGCTGACGGTGACGCTGGTTTTTTCGGCACGGGCGGCTGAGCCAACCACGGCCAGCGCAGCGCCGCCGGAAGGGGCTGCCACGGCGCTGTTGCAGGAGCTGAAAGCCTGCCCGCATAAGATCGTTTTCGAGACCTCCCGAGACGGAAATTGGGAGCTCTACATCATTAATGCGGACGGCTCGAATCCCGTCAATCTGACGCGCACGCCGGACGTGGACGAACTCTATCCCAAAGCGTCGCCCGACGGGACGAAGATCTGCTTCGTCGCGGATGAGGGCAAGGGCGCGGACAAGGCGCGCAACCTCTACCTCATGAACAGAGACGGGACCCTGCGCAAGAAAATCGCGGACAACGCGCGCGAACCGTGCTGGAGCGCCGACAGCCAGTCGATCGCCTACCTGCCTGCCGAGTTCAAAAAGTGGAACGCCATGGACTATGTGACCAAGGGGCTTTTCATCTATGACCTGAAGACCGGCGCTCACCGACCTCATCCCAATTCGAAGATCCATCACCTCTACTGTTTGAATTGGACTCCGGATGGAAAATGGTTTGTGGCGACGGTTCACGGCGGCATGGGCTTCGGCCATGCGATCCTGGCTTTGGAGGCCGAGGGCGAGGGGGTCTTCAACCTGGGCCTTGGCGGTTGCCGCCCAGATATGAGTCCCGATGGGACGAAAGTCATTTGGGGTCACGGCGACTTCTCGATAGGCATGGCCAGCCTCGACTTCGGCCAGGGCTCTGCCAAAGCCACCTTCCTGAGCGATGTCGTTGAAAGTGCGAAACCGGACGAGACCTACCACGCGGACTGGTCGCCGGACGGGAAGTACATCGCCTTCACACGGGGCTCAAAGCGGACGGACAGGAAGATCGGATTGGCACCGGAAATCCCGGGTTCGGATGCGCCGGGGTGGGATCTTTACGTATCAGATCCATCGGTTAAAAACCGGTGGGTTGCCATCACCCGCGATGGCCATTCCAACAAAGAGCCCGACTGGGTTTTCGTGAGGGCCGGCGGCGAAAAATAGGACAGGAACAGAAGCATGATGCGGCTAGAGCAGGTTCAGAAATTGTGTGGCCAATCCGCGGCTCGCGAGGATGCGTGCCCTCCAGGCGAGAGGGGCTCGATTTCATTGGAGGGCGAGCGTTCCCGCGAGCCGTTTCGCACGGTTTTTTGCATGCGAATGAGCGGCCGCACAAAGAGAGAAACCGCTCTGGGGATGACTTGCCTTAT
>JBBRJN010000178.1:0-6670 GCA_038219365.1 Kiritimatiellia bacterium
GGCTCAGGTCGCTGATTCGGGCACCGGTTTTAAAAAAGCCGATGCCCTGCGCACCTGGCCACTTAGCCTAGGTGCGGGGGTGTGGCTGTGGGTGCTCTTTGCGCTGGTTATGGGGTACGATGCGCTGGCCCGCTGGACGGTGCACGCAACAGCAATGACTGCGGCCATGGCGTTTACGACGGCGCTTAGCTTTGCTCTGGTCAGGGCAGCCGCAACAACGCTCTCCCGATTGAGGGAGTCCGGTTTGCTCCTGCGCCGTGCCGGAATATTGGTGGCTCTCCAAGTGCTCTCTATTCTTCGCCTTATGATCTGCGTGACGACTGTGCTCTCCCTCCTCGATACCTGGGGCATTGCCGACTCTCCTGTCGCTACCTGGCAGGCAATGACGAACATCGGATTCAAGGTGGGAATGGTCCAGGTGACCGTGGGGCGGATTTTACTCGCCGCACTCGTCGTGTACCTGACCGTTATTGTGTCGGGGTTTGGCCGGAAGCTCACCGCGTACCGCTGCGCTCCGGAAACGCCCATGGACGGATCGAATCCACAGGCCCATACAAATCAGGGTCTTGGCGAGTCGGTCGCCAGACTGGCCCAGTATGCCTTCATTACGCTGGGCACTATTCTCGCACTCGCTCTCATAGGTGTGGAGCTGAAAAACTTTGCTCTTTTAGCCGGCGCTCTCGGCATCGGGGTGGGATTCGGATTGCAGAACGTGGTGAACAACTTTGCCAGCGGTTTGATCCTCCTTTTCGAGAGGCCCGTGCTCGTAGGGGACACCGTGGTAGTGGGCGGCGTCATGGGAACGATTCAGCAGATCGGGTTCCGCGCGACGGTCATGCTCACGCTGGATCAGTCGGAAATGATCGTCCCGAACGGAGACCTCGTGACCGAAAAGGTCATCAATTGGACCCTAACCAGCCCGATCGCTCGGATGTTCGTCTCCGTCGGCGTAGCATACGGAAGTCCGATCGCAGAGGTGTTGGAGATCCTTTCGAAGGCCGCGTTTGCCCACGAGGGTGCGTTGCAGGATCCGGCGCCTCAAACACTCTTCCTGGGCTTCGGAGAGAGTTCCCTCAACTTCGAGCTTCGCGTCTGGGTGAAGGATGTCAGGATGCGAATGGAGATGCAGAGTGCGGTCCTGGCAGACATCGACCGGCGCCTGCGTGAGGCCGGGATCGAGATCCCCTTTCCGCAGCGAGATCTCCACCTGCGCTCCATCGACTCCGAGGTGCTGAAACAACTGACCGAACGCCGCTGAATTACATACAGCTTACATTAGGATTTAGGAGTTTCAACTAAACTGAATCGCACCCCGCGGATTAAGACGTTCATTTTTTTGGGTTGACTGTATTGAAGTAATCAAATACCATAATGCTATTTAAGGTTTTTAAGGTTTTTTCCGGGTTTCCAGTAAAAACGAAGGGAGAATTAAAAAATGAAGGCAACAGTGAACAGTGAAACCTGTATCGGATGCGGTCTCTGTGAGACGGTTTGTCCGGAAGTCTTTGAAATGGCCGGAAGCGTGGCCGTGGTGAAGGCTGATCCGGTGCCTGCGGAAAACGAGGTAAGCTGCCGCGAGGCGCGGGACGGTTGCCCGGTAGAGGCGATAACCGTCACGGAATAGGGGTGTTTTGATGAGCTGGGAGTGTCCGCATCAGGACTCAGACAACGAAACGTGTGATCGGCTGAAGGGATTGTGCAGGCCTTTCAGCAAAGGATGTGTCCTGTACGGAAAAGGCCAGACGATGGGGACCGGCCAGGAGGAGCAAACCATGAACACGACATCAGAAGAACAGAAAACCGGAAAACAGGAGAACGCTCTCCGTCCAGAGCTGACATTAGGCGAACTGGTGACCCGCTACCCGCACATGCGGGTGCGTCTGGAGCAGCTGGGCCTCGACTACTGCTGCGGCGGCAAGAGGACGCTGGCGGAGGCGGTCTCAGCTGCCGGCCTCGATCTGAAGGCGACGGTGTCGGATCTTGAAAAGAGCCTTGTGCCGGATCAATCGGCCGAGGCGGCGACCGACTGGTCAGCGGTGCCGCTCACGGTCCTCGCCGACCACATCCTCGAAAAGCACCATGCGTTCACAAAATCCCAACTGGCTCGGATTGACGCGCTGCTGGCCAAGGTGCAGAGCGCCCACCGCGCCAACCACGGAAGCATGCTCGACGCCTTGAGAGTCGCGTTCGATCCTCTGAAAGCCGAGCTCGAAGCCCACTTGATGAAGGAGGAGCAGATTCTCTTCCCCGCCATCAAGGGCATTGACGGCTTCATGGCGGGCCGGAACAGCCGCCCGGCCGTTCATTGCGGCAGCGTAGCCTACCCGATCCAACAGATGGAGCACGAGCACGACTCGGCCGGTGACGTTCTCGTGAAGATGCGGACACTCACAGGCGGCTACCGGCTGCCGGCTGACGCCTGCCAGACGTTCAAGGCGCTTTACGAAGCGCTGGCGGCGCTTGAAGCGGACCTGCACGAGCACATCCATCTTGAAAACAACATCCTGTTTCCCTCGAGCGTGAAGCAGGAAGAGGACATGCTCAGAAAAGGATGATGACAGCATGAGCGAGGACAGGGCGACAATGGTGTTTGGCGAGGTCGCGTCCTCCGGCGTGGCCCGCGGAACCGCAGTGGTCTGCGACTGCTGGGAGGCCACGCCTATTGCTCGGCACGTGATCGACGAGAGCGAGGTGTCCAAGGAGCTCGAGCGGTTCGACGCCGCGGTTTGCGCGGCAGAGATAGAAATGGCTGCCTTGCAGCAGAAGGTCGGACAAGACATCGGGAAGAACGAAGCCGCAATTTTTGAAGCGCATATCGCCCTTCTTCACGACCCCTCGTTGCGCAGGACGGTCAGTGCGCTGTGCGCGACCAGCAAACTGAATGTGGAGGCCGCGGTTAGCGAGGCGATCGAAACGCTGTCCGCTGCTTTTGCGGCCATGGCCAATCCCTATTTCCGTGAACGCGCGGCGGATCTGCGGGACATCGGCAACCGCCTGCAGCAGGCGTTGGCTAAAGATGAGCTGCTCAAGATTCCCTCTTTCCCTGACGGAACAATTCTTGTCACCCGTGAACTCTTGCCATCCGTCATTGTACAACTTGACGAGAAGGTTGTTTGCGGGGTGGTTGTCGAACAAGGGGGACAAACAGCCCACGCCACGATTCTCGCTCGGGCGCGCGGTATCCCGCTGTTGATTCACGTTCCCGATGCGACGAAGACCATCCACACCGGCGATCAAATCATTGTCGACGGTTTGGCCGGGCGGGTGTTCATCAACGCGGCCCCGAACATTCGGCGTGAGTATGACCGTTTGGAAGCAGACTTACAGGCCCACAAAACAGCCTTGCGAGAGTTGATTGATTTGCCTTCAGTGACGCAAGACAATGTCCCCATCAAGCTTTGTGCCAACATCGGCAAAGTGGCTGATGCTGTGACTGCGGCCTCCGTGAACGCTGATGGAGCGGGACTGTACCGGACGGAATTTGTGTTCCTGGCGCAGGATGATTTCCCAACGGAAGAAGAACAATACAAGATATACCGCGTGACAACCGATCGGCTAAAGCCCCGCGAGGTCGTGATCCGTGTTCTGGACATTGGCAGCGATAAACTCCTCCCGTATTTTCCGCTGGCCCAGGAAGTGAACCCTTCATTAGGGCGTCGCGGAATCCGCTTGTTGCTCGCGCATCCCGAAATTTTTGATGTTCAATTACGCGCCATCTTGCGCTTAAGTGCGACCCACCCGGTTTCGATCCTCTTTCCTATGGTGGGGGGGCTGGAAGATCTGAGGGCGGCCAAAGAGGCCATTGAACGTGTGAAAGCAGCGCTGTCCGCCGAGGGCAAACCCTTCAATCCGGACATTCGTGTTGGTGCGATGATCGAAACACCGGCAGCCGTCATTCTGGCCGGAAGGCTGGCCCGGGAGGTCGATTTTCTAAGTATTGGCACCAACGATCTGGTGCAGTACCTCTTGACCACGGACCGAACAAGCAGTGAAGTGTCCTCCTATTACGAACCGCTGCACCCCGCCGTGCTTGCGGCCCTCGCATCAATAGCGGCCGCTGCGAAAGCGAAAGGAATCAGTGTTTCCATTTGCGGGGAGATGGCCGGTAACCCGGCGTATACGCTGCTGCTGCTAGGACTCGGATTCCGGAGCCTCAGTGTCAATCCGGGCGAACTTTTGGAAATCAAGAATACGATCCGGTCGATCAACCTGCAACAGGCGGACCAACTTGCTAAACACGTCCTGGAGTTGGGTACGATTCATGAGGTCAAAGAGTGTCTTCGGGATGCTTTGAGCGGAATATTGCTATGAGCCGAGTCAAAAGGGCAAATTTCCCTAGCCAGCATAGATTCGTTCTTCCGCCGGTTTGTGCGTTCGCGGCCATGAGCCTTATGGTCTGCATCCACATCTTTTTTCCTGTGACGCGACTTTTTCCAGCGCCATTGCGTTGGATCGGGCTCTTCATCGTTGTCGCTGGCTATGCTCTCGTGATTTGGACAATCCGTTTGTTTGGGAGAGCCGGCACCACCTTGCGGCCTTTCGGTAAGCCCACGTCCCTGGTTGTCACGGGCCCGTATCGGTGGAGTCGGAATCCGATCTATCTTGGCCTTGCGCTTATGCAACTTGGCCTTGGCGTGCTGCTTGACTCGGCCTTACCTTTTCTGGTCATACCGGCATTCATTATCATCATGACACGCTGGTTTATTCGGCCGGAGGAAGAGATCCTGCAAAGGGCCTTTGGCGAAGAAAATATCGCCTACCGATCACGCGTTCGTCGATGGTTGTAGGTCCTTTCGTATTGAAAAAACATGGAACTCGAAAAAAGTAGCGTAAATGCCGACCGCGCCAAACTGACGGTTTTCCCCATTTTGATTGCGATCAGCTTTTCGCATTTTTTGAACGATGCGATGCAATCGCTCATCCCGGCGATGTATCCCGTCGTCAAAGCCTCCTTTCATCTGACTTTCACACAGATCGGGCTGATCACGCTCACGTTCCAAATGACGGCGTCGCTCTTTCAGCCGGTTGTGGGATTTTATACGGACCGCCATCCGAAGCCGTTTTCGCTGGCAGTCGGCATGTCGTTCACCCTGATCGGATTGATCTCTCTTGCGTTCGCCTCCAGTTTTCAGTGGCTGCTGATTTCCGTGGGATTAGTCGGCTTTGGTTCGTCAATTTTTCATCCGGAAGCATCACGTGTCGCCTACATGGCTTCAGGCGGGAAACACGGTTTTGCACAATCGTTTTTTCAAGTCGGCGGCAACACCGGCGGTTCCATCGGCCCGCTCTGCGCGGCTGTGCTGATTGCCGGCGGGGGTCAACGCAACGTCCTATGGTTCACGCTCGCGGCCTTCGTGGGAATCCCGATTTTATACAAGGTCGGCACGTGGTACCGGGCCCAGCAGCGCAACACCAGCGATAAAAAAGATCAGGCACAACGCCACTCCTTGCTGCCAACAAAGAAAGTTGCGTTTTCCTTAGCCATTTTGGTGGCGTTGATATTTTCTAAATACATTTACCTGACGAGCCTGACGAGCTATTACACCTTTTACCTAATCCAAAAATTTCATGTATCTGTTGCAAGCGCACAGGTCCATTTGTTTGTCTTCCTGTTTGCGGTGGCGGCTGGGACTTTGATTGGGGGGCCTGTGGGCGACCGCTTCGGACGTAAGTACGTGATCTGGGTTTCCATTCTTGGCGTGGCGCCTTTCACGATCCTTTTGCCCTACACAAATTTGTTTTGGACGTCGATTCTGACAGTCCCCATCGGTGTGATCTTGGCGTCGGCGTTTTCAGCCATTCTGGTGTACGCGCAAGATTTACTGCCGGGGAAGGTCGGGATGATCGCCGGGCTTTTCTTCGGGCTCGCATTCGGTATGGCGGGAGTTGGCTCCGCTGTCTTGGGGAGATTGGCGGACCACACCAGCATCAGCTACGTATTCCACGTGTGTTCGTATTTACCGCTCCTAGGTTTATTGACAGGATGGTTGCCCAATCTGGACCAGCGTGTGCGCGGTTGACGCGCCTTTTTCGAAACGCTAAGATAATGCAATTGTAATGGATGATGACAAATCAAGGGCGTGTATCATGGTTAAACTGTTTGAAAAATTCGCTTTACGTCAGATCGGGTTTCGCAATCGTATCTGGGTTTCGCCGATGTGCCAGTATTCCAGCGAAGAGGGCATGCCGACGGAATGGCATCGGGTGCATTATGGGAGCCGCGCAGTGGGTGGCGCGGGGTTGGTGATTGTAGAAGCCACTGCGGTTTCACCGGAAGGCCGCATCTCGCCTCAGGATTCGGGAATCTGGTCTGAGGCGCACGCGTCCGCCTTCCAGCACATCACGCGCTTCATCAAAGAGCAAGGTGTGATCGCCGGAATACAGTTGGCTCATGCCGGGCGCAAGGCGTCCACCGCGTCGCCTTGGGAGGGTGGCAAAAGGGTGGCTGTTGAAAATGGCGGGTGGCAAACATTGGCGCCCAGCGCACTGCCATTTGCGGAGGATTATCCTCAGCCGCGGCAGATGACAAAAGACGATCTTGGCAAAGCCATCAACGATTTCCGAGCGGCTGCTCAGCGAAGTGTGGACGCTGGTTTCGAAGTTATCGAAGTGCATGCCGCGCACGGTTATTTGTGTCACCAGTTTTTGTCCCCGCTCTCCAACAAACGCG
>JBBRJN010000179.1:0-6661 GCA_038219365.1 Kiritimatiellia bacterium
GGGGGCCGAGAGTCCGGGGGAGTCCGCAAAGGGGGTTAACGCGTCGGTGACACATTGCCAGTCCCACCCTGCGCGGCAGAGTCGTGCGATGCGCAGAGCGAGAGGCGGCTTCTTGGAGGCTGTCGGTTCGTGAGACAGGACGAGGCGCAGGTCGTTGATCTCGCGGCTGCGTTGGGCGGGGGACATGTGGGCTGCGTAATGGCCGACATACGCATCCAACTGATGCACGAACCGGGCGAACTGTTCGTCCGCGACCTCCAGCATGGCGGCAACACGCGCGGCCTCGCGCCTGCAGTGCTCGGGCGCTTTGAAGCCGCCTTTGTAGAGGCGGTCATGCGTCACCTCGGAGTGGGCGTGCTGGAGCAGGGTACGCACTTGTATCTCGGCTTTCAGTCCGGCGATCTCGGGTGGAATGGGGATGCCCAGCATGTCGGTCATGCCGACCGGGAAGTGGACGATGAAATGTACCGAAAGGTAACCGAAAGCGTCGGACTCATGCCGTGTGGCAGTATTGTCATCCTCGTCAACGGGAGAAAAGAGCAAACGGACCTGGCGGCAAATAGTTTCGGCGTCATTCGAGGTGGGACAGATGATGCGGCCGCCGCACAGGTCGGTGAGTTGGCTGGCCGGGTCGTCGTACGTGTCCGCTTTGCGCAGGCATTTCTCCGCGAAACTGGAGAGGGTCTTGGTGCGGGCCTGCACGAGGGACAGCGGGGTCCAGCGGTCTTTGAGGTGCTCCAACACATTTTGCAGAGTATGGGCGAGCTGCTCATAGCGGGGCTGGAGCGACTCGTAGGCCTGGATCTGCTGCCTGTGCCAGCGGTGTTCCAGAAATTCGCGGTGGGGTTGCATTAGCTTATCGATCTTGCGGGTTTCGGAGAAGGTTAACCACTTGGCTTCTTCATGCTCCTCGCTCAGGTAAACATCGGGACGTGGACCGCAAGTCCACGCAAAGAAAGTGTATTGTACGGAACCGTTAGGAACGTTGATCAAGACGCCGGTAGTTGAATCGGGTAGTGGGGTTTCGATGCCGGTTTCTTCACGTACTTCGCGCACGACGGCGCTGGCGGGTGATTCGTCACCGTCGAGTTTGCCACCCGGGAACTCCCACCATTCCTTGAAAGCATTACTGTCTTTGCTGCGTTTGAGAAGGAGATACATTCCGTTAGCATCCTGAATAAGGAGTGATGCTGATTTTTTCAATGTCTGTGTTCCTTTAAGGCCAAGGGAAGAGGATCAATCGCTAACACTTCTCTTTACACTTACGAATGACAATTGCATATAAGATAAACAAAAAAGCCAGAGGCGACAACCTGTATTACTTAGGGGCGTCGTGACCGTCGTGACGCGTTTTCGGCCATAATAGAAGCGCAGAGCTTTTTTTGCACTCGCATTCACCCACCGGCGGTGGTCCGTTAAGAAGTGATAATGAACGTGCTCGTTTAAGGATGGATCTTACCGGTTCATGGGTGGGGCGGCTCGGGAAATTCGTTGATTCGCGGTTTAACCCCGTGCCTCGCTGGGCCGGGCGAACACGAAAAAAACAATAACGCAGGCTTGCGGGTTATGCTGTCAATCTGTTATATTTATTTAATTCGTGACGTTACGTTGCGGACATATTAAACAGGGTGCTGGAACAGAATGTTCCCGCAGGTATCGGAATGGTCGGGCCGCCATCCATGGCAGTGCGCTTTTTGCGCATGCATAATGGAGGATGGTTTATGGCTGACGAACCGGTTATTGAACACACGAACCCGGCAGGTTGTCTCACTCGTCTCTATTGGATATTTTTGGGCAACGCCCTTTTGTTTTTCGCGGTCGGCATGCTGATCGATAAGCGGCCGAAATTCCCAGCCCTTCTGGATGCTGTCTGCCTGTTTGCGATGGTATCCCTTGTGGCTGTCCGTTACATCGACATCCGTTATTACAAGGGTGAGACAGGCGATGGCACGCTCGCAACGATGGAGCAGTGGCGGAAGTATGCCCTTATCCTTGTGACCGGAAGCATCGCCGTCTGGGCGGGGGCCCGCTTCGTCGTCCCGATGTTCTTAAAATAGCTGGCATCCCTTACGGGCGGGTGAACATTTTGAAGTTGCGCGGTGAGATGTTCCGTGCCCGGGCTCAGTTTAAAAACAAAAGATATGTCGGCCTCGCCGGCAAGAAAGAGTGTTATGATGTTGCAAGGTCTGGTTCTCATGGTTGTAGGTATCGGCATGGTGGTGCTTTTCCTAAGCTTGTTGATTGTGATTCTGACGGTCAGCGCGAAGATCATTCCCCGGTTTAACCATATCCTTCCTGACCAAGAGCCGAAGGTGAAGACGAGAAAAATTAGCAAGGAGCATGCGCCGAAGCATGCGGATGCCCATGAGGACGAGATTTCCGTAGCGATCGCCGCGGTGATCGCACATCAAAGCAAATGAGGGCGGAGGCTCAAAGAAAAACGGCTCTGTGCGGCGGGGTGAGAGGTGCCGGGCTGAAATGAAAAAATCGCCTGATGAAGGAGGAGGGGATATGGCTTCAAACAAGGAAAAAATCAAGATCGGGCTCTTCGGGTTTGGGCGGACCGGAGCGACCGTCGCACGCGAGATGATCGACGCGCCGAATTCGGAGCTCGTGTGGGTGGTCCGCAAAAGCGACGCCCACGCGGGCGAGTATGCCAGCCGCCTCCACGGCTTCGGTCACGACGAAGGCCTCATCCACTGGCTGGGCAACGTCGACAAGGACTTCTTTGAGCGTTATCCGGTGGATGTGATTGTCGACTTCTCGGCCTCCGAAACGGTCAACCTTTACAAGTCAGTCGCTCGCCAAGGCACGCGCATCCTCTCCGCCATCTCGAATTACCAGCGCGACGACTTGGCCGAACTGAAGAAGCTGGCGCGCAGGACCGCCGTGCTCTATTCGCCCAACATCTCGATCGGCGTCAATCTGCTCATGCTCACCTCCATGGTCGTACGCAGTGTGATCCCTCACGCCGACGTCGCGATTCTTGAAGAGCATTTCCGGCAGAAGTCCGACGTTTCCGGCACGGCCCTGCGTATCGCGAAGAAGTTGAAGGTCGATCCGGCAGAGAGCGTCAAGTCGATCCGCGCGGGGGGCATCGTGGGCAAACACGAGGTCCTTTTCGGGCTGCCGAACCAGACGTTGCGGATCACGCATGAGAGCATCAACCGCAGCGCGTTCGGACGAGGGGCGCTGGCGGGCGCGGAGTGGCTCGTGGAGTGTCCGTGCGGCTTCTACACCATGGAACAGCTTCTGGCAGTCCGCTTCCGTGACGCGCTCACAAAGCTCAAGTGAAGCCATTGACAAAAGGGTGAAAAAATGTGGTTCAACCGCTTTCACGAGACTCAGGAGCGTGTCAAAAAAAGTTTGAGGGACGGCCGTGTTCACCGCCTGCTGGGCGACCGGATGTTTTTGCCGCACGTCTGGGGTTTCGACCAGCGATCAATCGCGGTGGGACTTGCGATGGGCCTGTTCATCGCGTTCACGCCGACCATTCCCTTCCAGATTCTGCTGTGCGCCATCGGGGCCATCTTGTTGCGGGTGAACTTGTCCGTTGCCGTGGCGGCGGTCATGATCACGAATCCTGTCACGGCTGTTCCTGTCTATCTGGCGGCCAACCGGTTCGGCCGGTTGCTGTGTGAGCACACCCGGATCGGCGAGGCCACGGCGGCGATGTTCGGCTTCGAGGGGCGTGCCGGAAGGTTCATGCAGGAGGGGCTGTTTTTGTGGACGGGCTGCCTCGTTTTTTCATTAGTTTCGGCCTGCTTGGGCTATGCGGCTGTCCGCTTGGCGTGGTGGCTTTATCAGCGGCACAGGTGAAGGGTATTAAAGGGTCTCCAGCGTCGTCAAATGGATAGTACTGGCCTCAGGCGCAGGCGTGATTGTCGGGCTGACCGCGATGGCCTTTCTGAAACTTCTCGCGTACGCGGTTAATGGTGCGGGCTATGCGGTATGGGGCGCTGTCCGGCGGGCATAAGCGAGGCAGAAGACCCCTAAGCCCAGGATGCCGAGGCTGATGGTCTGGCTGATTGAGAACGGACCTATCGCCAGGCGCGGGTCGCCGCGCAGGTACTCGATGCCGAAGCGCAGGGCGGCATAACTGACCAGATAGCAGCCGGTGATGAACCCGCGCTGACTGCACCGTTTGGGATAGAGACGGTAAAGGATGATAAAAAGGACAAGATTGGCAGCCGACTCAATCAGTTGCGTCGGGATCACGGGCAGGCTTTTGATGGCGGTTTGCGCGATCAATGGAGGGGTGGCGGAGACCTGTTCCCACCAGGCGGGCGAACGCGAGGGGAAGGCGACGCCGAAACAGGACTGGGTGATCTTGCCATAGCAGCACCCGTGCATAAAGCACCCCAGCCGCCCGAACGCATGGCCAATCGGGACGACGGCGAGCACCAGGTCGGTGATTTGGAACAAGTGCCTGCGATAGATGCGCGCATAAAGCGCGAGGACAAGTGCGGCGGCGATGAGCCCGCCATAGAACATCAGGCCGCCTTGGTCGATCCGCAGAATGTCGAGCGGATGGTCGGCGAATTCTGCCGTCCAGTGCTCCCATACATAGGCGATGCGGGCGCCGAGGACGGAGGAGATCATCAGCCACGTCAACAGCGAGGTGAGGTTGTCCGCGTTCTGGCCTGTGCGTTTGCAGAGCCAAACGGCAGCCTGCCAGCCGAAGAGAAAGCCCAGCGCCATGCAGAGCCCGTAGGCGCGGAGGGTCAAGGGTCCGATTTGGAATAGTTCCGAGTGCATAGAGTGTGTATCATAGAGGCTCATTCACCTGTCGGCAACACCCAATGAAAGGGAGTTTCAAAAAAGGTTCGGCATCCGCTTGACAGTGGACGGTTCAATTGGGTAAAGTATCAACCCTATTCGTTCCGGTTGAAGGTTTCCGGGACTGGCGGATTCCCCATTGATGAAGGATTATAACATGGATGCGTATGCGGTTTTAGAAACCGGTGGCAAACAGTATCGTGTGACCACGGGTGCGACATTAGAGATCGAGCGTCTGGACGTTGAGGCTGGACAAGACGTTGCGTTGGACACGGTGCTGGCTTACTCGGACGGCAAAGAGTTGAAGATCGGCATGCCGTACGTCACGGGCGCCAAGGTGACCCTTACGATCATCGGGCACAAGCGCGGCAAGAAAGTGATGAACTTCAAGAAAAAGCGCCGGAAGGGTTATCAGCGCTTGGTCGGTCATCGTCAGGAGTTGACGGTCGCCTCGGTGAAGTCGATCGCGTAATCGGCTGGGGATCCAGTGCCGAAGAGTAATTTGAAACGGTTTTTATACCGGTTTCAGCAAGGAGAGTGATTTATGGCAGGAGCAGCAGCAGCAAGAAATGGCCGCGACAGCAAATCCAAACGTTTGGGCGTCAAACGTTATGACGGACAGGTTGTGACTGCGGGTTCAATCCTCATCCGTCAGCGTGGGACCCGTGTCCACGCCGGCGCGAATGTCGGTTGTGGCCGCGATTTCACGTTGTTCGCTTTGGTGGCTGGTTCCGTTAAATTTTTGAAAGACGGTGCCGTGGTCAGCATTCTTCCCGCACTCGCGGCGAATTAAGGCTTTCCGCTTCCGTTAGCGAACAGGTTTCGTGAAGACAAGAACTTTTGTAGATCATGTCAAGGTGCATGCGCGCGCCGGCAAAGGCGGCGATGGAAGCAGCAGCTTCCGGCGCGAAGCGTGTGTACCTGAAGGTGGCCCTGACGGCGGCGATGGCGGTCGTGGGGGCCATGTTATTTTTAAGGGGGATCACGACGTTGATTCCCTGATCGCGCTCTATTTCGCACCGCAGCTTTTCGCCGAGGACGGCGTCGCCGGACGCGGCCAGAAGATGTATGGCCGCCGCGGCAAGGACCTGATCGTGCGGGTGCCGTGCGGCACGTCGGTGTTTGACGCAGAGACCGGTGTGCAGATGGCCGACATTGTTGACCACGATCAAGAGGTGGTCATCGCGGAGGGCGGCAAGGGCGGCCTCGGCAATGTTCATTTCCGGACCTCCACGCATCAGGTGCCGACCGAACACACGCCCGGCGATGAGGGCGTCGAGTTCCGCCTGCGGCTGGAGCTTAAGACCATCGCCGACGCGGGGCTGCTGGGTTTCCCGAATGCGGGCAAGTCTTCGCTGCTCGCCTGCGTCAGCGACGCGCACCCCAAAATCGCCAGCTACCCGTTCACCACGCTCAACCCGATTGTGGGGACGATCCATTATCCTGATTTTTCGCAACTGCGCGTGGCCGATGTGCCGGGTATCATCGAAGGCGCGTCGGCTGGTGTCGGTCTGGGCATCGATTTTTTGAAACATCTGGCGCGGTCGCGCGTGCTGGTCTATATCATCGACATGGCGGGTACGGATAACCGCGAGCCTTGGAAAGATTACCTGACGCTCCGCAGCGAGATCGAGCAGCATAATGACGAACTGCTCGAACGTCCGACGTTGGTGCTGGCCAACAAAATGGATGAGGACGCGGCGGTCAAGAACCTGCCGAAGTTCATCAAAAAGACGGGTGTCTCGCCGCTCCAGATCTCGGCCATTGATCCCGCTCATCCCGGGGTCGCCCAGTTCAAGCAGCAGCTGTGGGATCTTCTGCGACCCAAGCCCCGGGGCGAGTGGCTGCCGCCGGTCGTGGTCGGAGCGGATGAGGTCGTGCC
>JBBRJN010000180.1:0-6650 GCA_038219365.1 Kiritimatiellia bacterium
GGCTTCAGCGGCCCCTCCGCTTGCGGCAGGATCGCAAACCGCAAAAAGTCCAGATCCACTCCGGACAGACGCCAGTTGCCAGCCGTGACGGAGCCATCGGGCAGTGCGTTAAGCCAGATGACGGTGCCGTTGACGTCCGACTTGCGTCGCCCCTGGTAGAAACGGACGAGGTTATGACTGTTTGAAAAACAGAGGGAATCACCGTCCCAGACGTAATTGGTTACGCCGAAGACATTCTGCACATGCGTCAGGGTGCGCCACGGGTAAGAGCCCTGAGAGGGTTCGCCGCGGGCAACGGTAATCCAGAGGCATGGCAGCCAGGAAAGTAAAAAAAACATCAAGCGAAGGTTGGTCATAATTCGGAGAAACAGTATAGCCCACTGGAGACCCGAGTTGAAGCAGGAAGTTTATCGATGTTCTGATTTTATCAGCGGGGCGTTTGAACTGGAAGAATGTGACGGATTATGATAAAACCACACCTTCATTTTTTGAATTTTGGTGGAGTTTCCTCCATCAGTCGAAACAAGGTTGATTCATGAATCTTATTAAAACGCTTTTTGGGACGAAAACCGACCGGGATCTGAAGCGGCTCCAGCCTTTGATTGCGCGCATCAACGAACTTGAGAAATCGTATCAGTCTCTTTCCGAGGATCAGTTCAAGGCCCAAACGCAAGCGCTCAAGGCGCGCGTGGCTGCGGGGGAGCCGGTGGACGCCGTTTTGTGTGAAGCGTTTGCCGTTGTAAAGAATGCCTGCAGGCGGTTATGTGGCACCTCGCGCGAGGTGTGCGGGCACGAACTCGTATGGGATATGGTGCCGTTCGATGTGCAGCTGATTGGCGGCATTGTGCTGCATCAAGGCAAGATCGCCGAAATGCAAACCGGTGAGGGAAAAACGTTATCGGCCACGTTGCCGCTCTACCTCAACGCCTTGACAGGCAAAAATGTGCGGCTGGTGACGGTGAACGATTATCTGGCCCGCCGCGACGCGCAGTGGATGGGGCATATCTACGAGTATTTGGGGTTGACGGTCGGTTGTATCCAAAACAACATGAGCCCGTCCGAGCGTCGTGAACAGTACGCGTGCGACATCACGTACGGGACGAACAGCGAATTCGGGTTCGACTACCTGCGTGACAACGGCATGGCGGTTGAGCCGAATCAGGTCGTACAAAGCGGCCACTATTACGCTATCATCGACGAGGTTGACAGCATCTTGGTTGACGAAGCGCGGACGCCTCTGATCATCTCGGGCCCGGCGGCGCACTCCTCCACGGCGCAGTATATGGATTTGAAGCCGCGCATCGAACGGCTCGTGCGTGATCAGATGGAGGTCTGTAACCGGTACATCAGCGAGGCGAAAACCGCGATTGAAGGGAACGAAACCGAAGCTGCGATGCATAAGCTCTACCAGGTGTATCACGGCATGCCGAAGCACAAGCAGTTTCTGCATCTGCTTGAAGAGCCCGCGGTGCGAAAATTGCACGAGCAGGTCGAAAACATGATGCTGACGGAGATGCGCAAGGAGCTCGCACGCGATTTGCGGGAGGAGCTGCTCTTCACCATTGATGAGCGCACGCGCGAGGTGTCGCTGACCGATAAAGGCAGCGAGAAACTTTCGCCCTCTGACCCCGATATGTTCGTCATGCCGGATCTTGTTTCTGCCCTTTCAGCGCTTGATGGCGACGCGTCCTTGAGCGTCGATGAGCGGAACAAGCGGCGTCAGAAGATCCAGGCGGACTTCATGGTGCGCAGCGAGCGCGTGCATAACGTGGACCAGTTGCTGCGCGCCTACTGCCTGTATGAGAAGGACGTTGACTATGTGGTGCAGGAAAACCACGTCTACATTGTCGACGAGTTTACAGGGCGTATCCTGCCGGGGCGTCGCTGGAGCGATGGCCTGCATCAGGCAGTCGAAGCCAAGGAGGACGTGGAGATCGAGCGTGAAACCCAGACTCTTGCAACCATCACCATCCAGAATTATTTCCGTCTCTACAAGAAGCTTGCGGGCATGACCGGCACGGCTGAGACAGAGGCCTCCGAATTCCACGACATCTACAAGCTTGACGTGGTGGTGATTCCCACGAATCGCCCGGTGCGCCGTGTCGACGGCAACGACCAGATTTACAAGTCCCAGCGCGAGAAGTACAAGGCGATCATCGCCGAGGTCGAAACCCGTCATCAACACCGTCAGCCCGTGTTGCTCGGCACGGTGACGGTCGACACCTCCGAAGTGCTGAGCCGCATGCTGCGCATGGCCAAAATCCCACACAACGTGCTGAATGCCAAAAATCACGCACGGGAAGCTGAAATCGTATCGCTGGCAGGACAGCCCGGGGCTGTGACGATCGCGACGAACATGGCGGGACGCGGCACGGACATTAAACTGGGCCCGAGCGTGGTGTGGGTGCCGGAATCAACCATCAAATCACAGGTCGCACTCGCTGCGAAGTACGACAACGGGCCAAAAACATTGCGCGAAATGCTGGTCGAAAAGCCCTGCGGACTGCATGTCATCGGGTCTGAGCGCCACGAGTCGCGCCGCATTGACCGCCAGCTACGCGGACGCTGCGCTCGTCAGGGCGACCCCGGCTCTTCACAGTTTTACATTTCGCTCGAAGACAGCCTGATGCGGCTGTTCGGCTCGGACCGCATCTCCGGCATTATGACGCGGCTGGGAATGCAAGAGGGCGAGGCGCTGGAGCACAAGTGGCTGAACCGTTCTGTCGAGACCGCGCAGCGCCGTGTAGAGCAGCAAAACTTTGCGATCCGTAAGCGTACGCTGGAATACGACGATGTGATGAACAAGCAGCGAACCGTGGTCTACGATTTGCGTGGTGACGTGCTGACCTCCCTGAGTGCGCATTCCCACATCCTCGATGTATTCAATGATCTGATTCTGACCCAGTGCGAGAAATTTATCACGTCGGTTAAGGATGCGGACCCGGAAGAACTTGTCGAGTGGGTAAGCGACACCTTCCCCGTGGCCGTGCGGTTGGACGAGATTGTGGCTTTCAAAGGTGACCCGGAAAAGGCCGCCGAGTTGCTCTATGGCCGAGTGGCTGAGGCGTATGAACTCAAGTGCACCATGGAGGACCAGAACGTGTTGCCGATTATGGAGCGCGCGGTGTTCCTGAGTTGCATCGACCAGCAGTGGCAGGACTACTTGCGGGCAATGGACGAGTTGCGTCATGGCGTGAACCTGCGCGCGTATGGCCAGCGCGACCCTCTGGTGGAGTACAAGCGCGAGGCGTTCAGCATGTTCGAGGAACTGATGACGCACATCAAGACCGAAGTGGCAACGTCAGTCTTCAGGGCCACAACGGTACAGAATTTCCGTCGCCTGATGTCGGTGCCCAGTTCGCGCGTACAAACCGTTCACGCCGACATCAACATGCTGGCGGGTGGCGAGCAGCCGCAAGAGCCAAGCGAACCGGGGCTCGCGCCGCGGCGCCAGCTTTCGGCCGAGGTGCCTCAATCGGCCGTGGCCGGTTTCGATGCGATGATGCAGGCGATGGAGCGCGCCGAGCGGGCACCGGCTCCGCGCCCTGACTCAGCGACGGCTGAACAGAGGAACGTGGGCCGTAACGATCCGTGTCCGTGCGGCAGTGGCAAGAAGTACAAGAAGTGCTGCGGGCAGGGCTTGTAAGGCCGTGTCGTTAAGCGGAAAAGGCGGTCACACTCTGGGTGTGGCCGCCTTTTTTTTCGGCGGACTGCGCGCGCGGTGCCGGGTCAGACCCTCACTTCAAAAGCGGGTCGGCCTCGGCATCGTCCCTCGGCTGCTTCTCGAGCCAGTCGGCAATGGCCTTGCGGACCGTTTTTTTGGCTTGGCTGAGCGGCTCGTGAACCGTGCAGCCCGCAGCACGGGCGTGACCTCCCCCGCCAAACTGTTTGGCGATCACCGTGGCATCAAGGGGGGCGCGCGTGCGGATGCTGACGCGCGTCTCCGCGTTGTCGTCCTCACTGCCGTAGAAGAAAAGTGCGACGCGGTTGCCGATCAGGCTGCGGGGAATCTCGATGACGTCCTCGACGTCGGCCTTGGTTCCTCCGGTTTCGTCGAAATCCTGCCCCGTGAGCGTGACCGAAGCGATCACGTTATTTTCGGAGACCGTCAACGTGCGGAAAGCACGTTTTTTGAGCTCCATTGAGAGGCGGCTGAACGAGCAGTAGAGCTTGTCGTTGATGAGCGCCGTGCGAACGCCGTAGCGCAACAGGTCAGCCCCGCACCGCAGCGTGGCGGAGGTGGTTTGATCGTAGGCGAAGCGTCCGGTATCGGTGATGACGGAGACCCAGAGCGCTTCCGCGGCCACGGCGTCGAGCTGCCAGCCGGCTTTGCGGGCGAGACGCCAGACCATTTCGCCGGCGGATGACATTTTGGGCTCGACCCAGTTCAGGGTGCCGAAGAGGGTGTTGGTGCGGTGGTGGTCGATGTTGATCACCGTCATGCGCGACGCCAACGGCTGGAGGGGCTCAGGCAGGCGGTCGAATGCGCCGCAGTCCACGGAGATCAGCAGATCGAACCGCTTTTTTGCGACCTTATCAGGGGCGATCAGTTTTTCGACACCCGCCAAGAACCCTGGGCCGCCCAAGCTCTTGCGGTCAGCCGTGGCAACGGCCTTGATGCCCGCGCGGTTGAGCAGATGGGCGAGGGCGATCATGCTTCCGAGCGAGTCGCCGTCGGTGCGGACGTGACCTGTGACCAGAACGCTCTCCGCGCGGGAGATGGTTTTGATCAGTTCTTCCGGTTTCGCTTGATGGGCTTTAGGGGTGTGCTTCATGGAGGAGGATTCAACGGATCTGTCCGGCCCCGGCCACGACGTATTTATAGGTGGTCAGCTCTTCAAGCCCCATGGGGCCACGGGCGTGAAGCTTATCGGTGCTGATCCCCATTTCCGCACCCATGCCGAACTCGCCGCCGTCGGTGAAACGGGTGGAGGCGTTGACATACACCGCAGCCGAATCGACCTCTTTCAGGAATTTTTTGGCGTTACGCGCCTCTGCGGTGACAATCGCATCGGAGTGGTGTGAGCTATAGGTGTTGATGTGGGTAATGGCGGCTTTGAGATCTTTCACGACGCGCACGGAGAGAATCATGTCGAGATACTCGGTCGTCCAATCCGCCTCGGTAGCGGGCTTGCTGGCCGGTAAGAGGGCCCGCGTGGCTTTACAGCCGCGCAGTTCCAGCTTGCGCCGAACGGCCATCGCTCCGAGAAGCGGCAGGAAGGTCGCTGCGACGTCTTGGTGCACGAGGAGGGTCTCCATGGCGTTGCAGGCGCTGGGGCGCTGGCATTTCGCGTTTTCGACGATGGCGAGCGCCTTGCCCAAATCGGCGGAGGCATCGATGAACACATGGCAGACACCCTTGTAGTGCTTCAGCACCGGAACGCGAGCGTTCTCAACCACGGCGCGGATCAGCGATTCGCCGCCGCGGGGGATCACGACGTCAACACGGTCGTCCAGTTGCACCAGTTCGCGCACCGCTTCGCGGTCAATGGTTTCGATCAGTTGCACGGCGTGCTTGGGAAGGCCTGCGCTCGCGCCGCCCTCTTGCAAGGCGCGGGCAATGGCGAGATTGGAGTGGAGCGCCTCTTTGCCGCCACGCAGGATGACGGCATTCGAGGTTTTGGTGCAGAGCACGGCGGCATCGGCCGTAACGTTCGGACGCGACTCATAGATGATGGCGATAACGCCCAGCGGAACACGCCGCTTTTCGATCGACAGGCCGTTGGGCCGCGTGCGTTTCCAGATTTTCTTGCCGACCGGATCAGGGAGCAGGGCAACCTCGCGGACGCCCTTGATCATCGCATCGATGCGGGCATCGGTGAGTGTCAGCCGGTCCAGCAGGGAGGCTGATAAGCCTGCGCCCATGGCCTGTGCAAGGTCCTGTGCATTCGCCTCTTTGATGAGGTCTCGCTGCTGGTCGAGCGCGTCGGCCATCGCACTCAGAATGGCGTTCTTCTTTTTGGTCGAGAGATTCACCAGCTTGCGCGCGGAGGCGAGCGCCTGGTCACCGATGAGTCGGATTGTATCGTGAAGATTCATAGGAGTTCGGAGTGAGAAGTGAGGAGTGAGGAGTTGTTGACTCCTAAATCCTAACTCCTAACTCCTCCTTATTTAGAGGGCGCTGCTGAGGATGAGTGTTCCCGTATCGGAGCCGGACATCACATGGGTTAGCACGTCCTTGTTGCGTCCGCAAGCGATAACCACGCCGCAGCCGGCCTTGACCGCGATCTGTGCGGCACGCAGCTTAGAGTCCATTCCGCCTTTGGAGAGTCCGCCGGCCGTCACGGGCTTGACAAGCGAGAAGGCATCGTTGAGATTCTCGATGCAGGGAACGCGTTTGCTTCCGGCGTCTAGCACGCCGTCGACGGTGCTCAGGATAATCAGCAAATCAGCGCGGACCAACTTTACGACCAAGGCTGCGAGATAGTCGTTATCACCAAGGGAGAGGCCGGCCTTGATTTCTTCATCAGCCACAACGTCGTTCTCGTTGATGATGGGGATGACGTTGTAGCGGATCATATGTTCCATGGTACGCTTTGCATTTGCGAAGCGGATGCGGTGTTGGAAGTCGGCATGGGTGAGAAGCACCTGGCCGATCTTGATCTTTTCCGCGAGGAAGAGTTCTTCGTACTTAGCCATCAGCCGGGCCT
>JBBRJN010000181.1:0-6629 GCA_038219365.1 Kiritimatiellia bacterium
CATCCCAGGATCGGTTGCGGTGGACCAGACCACATTCACCCCATGATCCCAGTATTCCACGAAACGATTCTCATTGCTGCGAGCCGACTGCCACCCGAGAAACCGGACGGGGCTGTCTTCCGGCAACTCCGCGTCGAGCACATTGACCGCAACCGGCACGCTCTGCCGGCCACCCTGCGCAGCGTCAAAAGAGAGCAAGGCCGCATACTTGCCCGAGCGCAGGCCGCGCAGATCCGCCGTCAACCACAGGAATACCGGCGCTTCCGGAGTCACCAGGACCGTCGGAAACTCTTTGAGCTGTTCCATGTTGCGAATACGGGGCCACGTTTTCGCGGCACCTTTGCGGATGTTCTCCGGGTCCAGAAGGATGCTGTAGGTCACCTGTCCGTAGCCGTCCTGCTGAGCATGCTTTTCCGCGTACGCATTGACGTATTGCCCGACCGCACGCAGTTCGACCCGGTTGGTTATAGCATCCTCGGCATCCATGCGCACCGTCACGCGCACCGGCGCACGCGAGGTCAATAAAACGGCCCCGGTAAGCCAGTCGTTCCTCGGGCCGGACAACACCAGTTTGTCGGCGCCCCGTCCGGGAGCGTTCGTGGCCAGGGCTTTGGCGTCCAACGTGACCCACGGGCTGACCGGAAACACAGTCCAGTTTGTCGCGGCGGGTTGAGGGTATGCCGTACCGGTAAGGGCCGCCCACGCGAGTGCGGCGCACCGGATGCGTCGAATGAGATGGCAGAAGACGGTTTGCATGGTCAGACAAGATCAGGGACGGTTAATGGATCATGATGATCGTGCCGTAGCCCGGCTTGATACCGAGGCAGGTTTTCCCCTCCTCATAATAGACCCTCACCTGCGCAGCGGTGCCTCCTGAAAGGCCGGGCGTTTCCCAAGTCAGGCGTCCATCCGCAATCATCTGGCTAAATAGCAAGGTTTGATTGCCCTCCATACGCAACCCCCAGCAAGGATCTTTGCGAGCAATCGGTTCGGCCTGGAAAATCACCTTGATCACCCCTGTATTCTGGACCATAAAATTGTTGCTGTTGGAAAACAGCAGGTCGAGGCCGCTCGATTTTCCGGCCACGATGTTGGTGACCGTGGCGCTGCACGCAGTGCCGTTGGACTTGCCCATTGTGAAGGAGTTGCTCACCGTCACCACCGCGTTGCTCAGCCAGAGCGTGGCCGAGTTGGTGTTGTTGAGCGCCATCGTGACGTTGCCGACCGTGGCCGTGCCATCAGACAGATAAAGAGACGCAAGGGTGTTGCCGACATCGCAGAGCTGCACCGTGCCGGATACGCTGAGCGGGGCCAGCGAGGCACCGCGCAGGTCGACGATGCCGGTGGTACGGTAGGACGTGTTCGTGTTTTGGCCGATCGTGAGCGAGGTGAGGTAGGCCTGCACATTCGTGACGCCGGCCAAAATGGCTTCCCCGGAATACGAGGCGCTGGAGTTGCACCGGCCCACTTCGAGCACTCCGCGCTGATTTGATAAACCGAGCTTGAGCGTAATGCCCGAAGCACTAAAACCGTCATTCGTGGCACCAGCCGGCGTCACATGGCGGAAGCGACCGTTGTTGAAGTAAAAATTACCTTTGCTGCATGTCAACGTATTAAAAGCGTTGGTGCCGAACTGCACCAGACTGGCGTTGGTGGCGGCGAAACCACCAAACGCGAAACTGCTGCAGGTAATCGAAGTAATCGACGAGGGTAATCTCAGCGTGCCATCGGATTTGCCGCTTCCAGCTGTCTCAAACTGACCAACCCCCAGACGATTTTTGACATAGAAAATGGCGGAACTGTTGTTGAAAGACACCGTTGCCTTGGACAAGTCGAGTTCAGTCGAGGAGTAGTGAGGGGCGCCAGCCTGCGCGTGCCCGATCAGAACATCATCAAAGTAGGCGGCAAAACGGCTGAACCCGCCCCAAGACCTGCGCAGCAGCGTCGAGGGCGGCGAGCCATAAACGTAGTGCGCAAAGCCCAGATAGAAAATGAGGGGTGTCGTGCTCGATCCGAGATTCATTTCGACACCGTCAGGCAGCCCTGTGTAGGTCGTGATGCCGTCCGAATAGGTAAAATCGCCGAAGCAGTTGTACAAGCTGCCACCGTTGACCTTAATGCGCTTGAGCAGCGGATTGATACCGAGATCGATCCAGCTTGTCGCCATGTCGGGCGTGTCGTAGCCTCCCAGATAGAAGGCCTGCGCCTCAATGTTCGTGACAGCTGGCGGAAGCTTGAGGATGCCGGTTGCGCGGTTTCGTCCGACCTGTAGGCCCCAAGGATCAAACGTATCACCGGACAGTCTGATCGTATTTGTAGCCGTTCCGGACGTGATCGTGGCCCCGCTCAGGTCGAGGAACCCTTCGGCCAAACGACCGTTATCTGAGATCGTGGTATAGCCGACAAACAATCTCTTGGCGTTGTCGAAGTTCACGGTGACATTCTGGAACGCCGTCCAGGTGCTCGATGTCGAGACCGTTGACCCCCCGACGGCCGCATATAGGCTGGCGCTGCCTGTCAACTTAAGCGTGCCGTTGCTGACGATCAGGTTGCTGTTTTGCGTGCCGCTGGCCGGATAGAAAAAACCGCTGCTGCTTACTGTCAGCGTTTTCCCAGGAGCAATCTGCAGGACATTGGTGCCCGAGGTGCTTAAACACCGGTAGTTGCCGATGGTAACATCGGTGTCAATGATGCATGTGCCGACTTTGGTGTTATCAAAGCTGGCTTTATCTGAGGGCCCAGGCAAGGCATTACCGGCCCAGTTGGCTTTATTGGTCCAAAGCCCGCTTCCCGTATTGTCGTTCCATGTCTGATCGGTCCCGTACACCCAGCCAGCCATCAGCGCCGCCATGAATATGCCTGTCAAACGTTTTCTCATACACACTCCACGTCTTTCATTTCGCATTAAAAGGACAGCAACCGCCCGTCCCGCCTGTCAGCTGAATCTAAAATGATTAGAACACAATGAAATTAACAGTTCTGAGGCGACCCAACAAAACAACAAAATAAGCGCCTCTTGTTTTTCCTGTGCAAATCTTGCGGTGACCGGCGGTTCGCGCGTGCGACCACCGGCTCTGAGACGTGCAACGGGCAGGCTGCTATGCGGGCGGGTTGTGAAGGCGACGATAGCTGCAGGGAGCCATGCCAACGAGGCGGTGAAACGTGCGATTGAAGGAGCTGAGGGTAGAGAAACCCGACTCCATCGCAATGGCGAAAATCTTCTTGCCCTTGTCCGTCTCCAGCAGGCGGCGGGCTTCGACCACGCGGCGTGCGGACACATACTCGGAGAAGGTGAGCCCCTCGACTTTCGTGAACACATGACTGATGTGGCAGGCGGAACGATGCACCTGAGAGGCTAGGCCGGTCAGCGTCAAGGGCCCCATAAAGGTGGCGTCGATGATTGTCAACAACTGGTCCATCAGGGCATCATGGCCATCCAAGTCGCCCATCTGCACACCCTCTTGGCGGGCTCGTTCGACCTCGATCAGAAACTGGCGCAAGTATCCCCGGATGGACTCCCGATAGTAAACTGTCTTGCCGCTCCACTCCTGGGCGAGCAGTGCCAGTACCTGTTCTATTCGAGCTGCGGCCTTTTCACTTAGAACCAGGTGCTGCCGGTCCGGCCTCTTGGTTGACCGCAGCCAGCGCGCGAAAATTTGTTCCGGCACCAGCTCGCGCAACAGGGCTGGAGAGCAGATGATGGAGGTCTTGTTCAGTGCGATAGGTACGCTTTTTCGTAAATAGGCGTGGGTCGCACCGGCGGGGATGAAACAGAGTGTGCGGGGCCGCAGGTCATACAGGCGCCCGCCGACAAAGTACTGCCCATTACCACAATGAATATACTGGATCTCGATGGAATTAGAATGGGAATGAAGGGGACCGCTGCTGACCATTTCCGGGCGTTGGCTCCTGACCTCCATGAAAAAAGGGAAGTCCGCTTCGAGATAGTCAATCGGCGTTCGACTGATAAGAAACCGCTTGTCTGACGACACGGGGGTGCGCCCGTTGTGATCGGACTGAAGAAGTTTTTTCATGAAAAAAGGGTGCCACAATGCGGCGGAGGTGTCAAAGCAGCAATTCTAATTTCTCCATCATCATGCTGTTGGCTAGGCTGGGCCTGCGGGCCGGGGAGGTCGCGGCCCTCAAGCTTGACGACATCCGATGGGACACGGGGAACATCGTCGTATGCGGGAAGGCTCGGGAGAGGAAGCGATTCCCTCTGCTTCAGGACATCGGCGAGGCGATCGCCGCATATTTGAGATGCGGTAGGCCGCCGAGCAGTTCGCGCAACGTCTTCCTGCGGGTGAAGGCTCCCTGCCGGGAACTGGCCGACTCCGCGACGCCCGGGGAGCCCTGTTCATCACTTCGGAACTTGCGCTGGAATGGGCGCGGCAACCCCGCGACGTCGCACGTGCACGCCGCGCTAGGCATTTCGGCATGGATTGATGCGCAGCGTATCTTGCCGGATGACTGGCTCTTCCCCAACCGCGCCGGGAAAAGGCTCAGCACCGACGGTGTCCAGTGCATCCTGTCCAAGCATGTCGCCATCGCACGGCGCACGTGTCCATCGATGGAAGAGAAGCGGGTGTCGTCGCATGTCCTGCGGCACACAACAGCCATGAACCTGCTTCACTCGAGAACCGATATCGCGGTCATTGCGCTTTGGCTTGGCCACGAACGGATGGAGACAACCCAGATTTATGTGACAGCTGAGCTGAAAAAGGATCAGGTTGACTCTTTTCACTTCCACCCTGCATAATAGGTGCCAACTATGGGAGCCGGAACGTGTCCGGTCTGCCCCTATGGGACGCAAGTGTTATTCTTAAAAGGTAGACATTATGACAACAATGATGAGGTGCGTGACATCGTCGATGCGCTCACAATTCGGAGCCGGATGGTGGAAAGCTGTGGCTTTCGCGGCCGCAGTGGGCACGGCAGGCATTGCGGGTGCGGCGACGCTGACGTATGATGCGGAGGCCGGCACAACCGGCGCACAGGACGGGGCCGGGCCAGGTTGGAGCACGTCGGGTAACGGCTTCTGGAATGGCTCGGATAACCAGGTCTGGACGAATGCGAACAACGATACGGCGGTCTTCGGCGCAGGCACGGGCGCGGCAGGCACGGTGACCGTCGAGACCGTCACCGCTAACGGCATCACGTTTAATGCTCCCGGCACGGGCAATTATCTCCTGTCGGGAGGGACGATCACGCTCGCTGGAGACGCCCCGACGATTTCCAACAACGTGCCCGGTATGATCGATTCGGCCCTCGCAGGATCAGCCGGTTTGACCAAAGCTGGGACCGGCACGCTGATGCTCACCGGCACCAACACCTACATGGGCGGGACCGTTATCAACACAGGTACGTTGCAAGTCGGCAACGGCGGCGCTTCCGGCAAACTCGGCGCGGGGAACATCGTGGACAATGGCGTGCTCGCGTATGTTTTTGATGGCACCACCACGAACTCCCTGCCTTTTGGCTCGGGTCTTTCGGGAAACGGCTCCCTCACGGCTACGGGCGGAGTTCTTCAGATCAACGGGAATATCACGCTCGGAGGCACGTTGAACCTTGCCCAGGTCGGCACAGCGAGCTTGAGCAAGGGGATTGAGCTGGTTATTTCGGATTCGACGCTTTCGGGTTCCGCCATCGCGATGGCTGGCGATATCGGAAAAAAGGGAAGTGACGGTTACCGCCTGAGTTTAGACACCAGTGCCACAAACGGCCCCATCGGCCTGAACATTTCTTTGGGTCGCGATGGTGTGTGGTATAAACCCGCAGGCTTCAGCGCAAACGCCGGAACCGGGACGATCAGCGTGACCGGAACGGGCGTCAACAACTCCGGCTGGAGGGCCACACCGGTAATGTTGACGGGTGCCGTGAATATCCCCGCGAATGTGGCCTCGGACAGTAGCGTCACGATCCAGGCGACAGCCAACAGCACCGTGTCCGGCGTGCTTTCGGGAAGCATGTCGCTCGTCAAGCGAGGCTCGGACACGCTGACGCTCTCCGGCGTCAGCACCTATTCCGGAGCAACGGTCGTTTCAAACGGCACGCTGCTGGTGGCGATGCCTGTTTTCGCAGAGGCGGCCAGACACTTTGATGCTTCGAACATTGGGCTTGCGGACGGTGCCGCAGTTTCTACGTGGAATGACCTGAGCGGCAACGGCGCGAACGCCACGGTTCCCAGCGGCAATGCGCCACCGACCTATATTGCCGACGCGGGCACAGGAACCGGCTTAGGCGCGTTGAAATTTTTGAAAAACAGCGGGCCTAGCAACAGCCAGGCGCTGCGTTTCGCTCGCGACATCAATGTCAGGTCGGTCTTCTCGGTCTTCAAAGGCAACAGTTTCATGTTGACGGATGCGACGAACTATCCCTTCCACCGGACCACCGACTCCAACCCGGTTGATCCGATCTTGGATTCGAACTACGCGGCCACGGATCTCAAGAATGGCAGCACCTATGTGAACGGGGTCAAGATTACACCGACGTCGTTCGCTATGCCCGTCTCCCAGCATAACGGGTATAACCTGGTGGAGGTTCTCTCGGCAGGCGGGGCGGTGACAGCCGACAGCTTCAACAAGGACCGCACCGCTCACGCGGGTGACCAGTCGCAGGCTGAAGTCTTC
>JBBRJN010000182.1:0-6593 GCA_038219365.1 Kiritimatiellia bacterium
GCAGCCACCACGATACCCAAGGCCAGGAGCCACTGAAAAATGCCGGCCCCCTTGCCGCGGTCTGACGCTTCGAGGCATTCGGCGAGGTAAAGCGGCACGACTACGCCGATTAAACCCGCACTGACACCTTGCATCATTCGCCCCAGCACGAGCGGCTCAAACCCCTTTGCCAAAGCGATCATTGGGATGCTGAATACAAAGAGCAGTCCGCTGATGATCATCATCGGCTTGCGTCCGAGCAGATCAGACAGCAGGCCTGCAAAAAGCGTGGAGATCACGCTGCCAAGATAAACGGCCGCGACGATGAACGAGACCTGACTGGCGTTCAAGCCCGAGGTGGCTTCCAGATACGGCAACGCTCCGGCAATGATCCCGCCGTCAATCCCGTACAACAGTCCGCCGAGACCGGCGACGAACATGAGAAACCAATTATAGGCACGCGTTGAAGCCGCACGGGGAGCCACGCGAGTACATGACCTCATGAACATCTGCCTCCCGAAGTCGTTGACACCTACAATTGGCCCTATACGTCAACAATACCGAGCGGCTGGGCGTTCTGCCACGCGCCGCGCGTAAAATCGGGAACCTCGACGGAGGAGCCGTCCTGAAGAACAGAGCGCTCCGTCAACTCCACCACGGAGCTCCACGTCGCGCCGTCGTAGACGTCTTGGTCGAGCGGCAAGCCGTTCAAGAGACAGTGGCACAGGCGGTATTCCATAATGTAGTCCATGCCCCCATGCGCGTGGAGACTCACGTCGCTGCTCTTTCTCCCCAACTCGCCGATTCTCTTCCAGAGCGGGTGCGTGTACTTGGCTTTCTGTTCAGCCAGTTGCTTGTCGTCCAACCACGCCTCCCAATTCGGGCTGAGCGCGACGCGCAGCGGATAGGAGCAAAGCGTACCCTTGGTACCTGTTATCAAATTGATGCGGCTGTAAGGACGCGGGCTGTAGCGCCCGTATTGCACCATGATCGTCCTGCCCTTCTCGGTACGGATCACGGTCGTGTTCATGTCGCCCGTCTTGTACGGATACGTCGCACGCGGGTCATCCTTGCCGAATTTCTCCCGTACATACGAGGTCAAGCCGAACTCGCCGGAACTCAATGAGACCAACCGCTCAAAGCGATCACCGCGGTTGATGCCCATATACTGGCAGATCGGGCCAAGCCCATGTGTGGGATAGGAGTTCCCTGTGTGGCGTTTGAAATAATCGAGAGCGAAATCTTTATAATAGGTGCCGTCCGTCAGCCCCGCGCGCAGCTCGTGAATATAGCCGCAATCTCCATGTACCAATGCGCCCAACAGACCGTTCCTGGCTAGCGAAAGAGCGAACAACTCGTCCTCGCCGTAGCAGCAGTTCTCCAACATCATGCAGTGAAGGCGCGTCTTCTCCGCCATCTTCACCAGTTTCCAGCAATCCGCCACCGTCATGGCGATCGGCACTTCCACGCAGACATGCTTGCCGCACTGCATGGCGTAGAGTGCCATCGGCACATGCCAGTGCCACGGCGTGCAGACGTAGACCAGATTCACGTCCGGACGCTCGCACAGCTTCTTGAACGCATCCTCCGAACCGAAGTACGTCTCGGGCTTGGCATGCCCCGCAGCCACCACATCCGCCGCAGCCTTAGCCGTGCGGTCTTCGAACACGTCGCAGACCGCAACAATCTTGGCCTTCGGGATGCGGCTCAGACGGCGCACCGCGCCCGGGCCGCGATGGCCAACACCAATGAACCCTACACGCACTTCGTCCAGCGCGGGCGCCCGCAGCCCCATCACCGAGTCTGGGTTCGAAACCATCGCCCCCGTCGAACGGCATCCTGTCAGCCCCTGCTGCACCAACGCCGCCGCACCCGCGCAGGTTACGGCCTGTAAAAAATCACGCCTTTTCGTCATGTCGTCTCCTCTCAGAGGAAGTATCCCTCCCCTTGTTCACAAGACACCATTCACAATTTGGGATAAGTATCGTAGAGCCGTCACATTTTAACAAGATCCTTTTCGGGCAAAAAATACCCCTATTCCGGCGTTTACTGTCATTCAGGGTTGCCGTTCAGAGCCAGATGCCGTATGGTAGAAGCCATGAAACTGATCACCGAACGGCCATCCCTTATTTCCGACTATGACCTTGTCGACTGCACCCTCGTGCGCGGACGGGAGTTCGGCGACGTCTGGCATTACCACCCCGCCTGCGAGATCACGCTCGTTCGGCGCGGGGGCTCGGAACGCTGGGTCGGCGACAAACTTGAGACCCTCACGCCGGGCGACCTTGTTTTCCTCGGCCCGGACTTGCCGCACGACTATCGCAATATCCCCCTACCCAATCGCCGTCCCAAGCCGGTTGAGGCTGTGGTTGTGCATTTCATGCCGCACCTGCTGGGAGCAGACTGGCACCGGCGGGCGGCCATGGAGCCGCTGCGCCGCCTGTTCGAGCGCGCGCGCCGCGGCCTGCATGTCAGCGGACGCACACGCGACCTAGCAGAGGGCATCCTTCTGAAAATGGTGCCCGCGCACGGCCTCCGCCGCCTGATCCTGCTGCTCGAACTGCTGGACCTTCTATCAAAAGCCAAGCACCTGGACGAAATCTCATCCGAAGGTTTCTGCCTGGAACCCAAGGTTTTCGCATCCGACCGTATCGGCGTTGTCTGCGCCCACATCGACCAACACCTGGGCGAAACCATCCGCGTCCCTGATCTCGCCCACACGCTCGGTCTCAGCGAGAGCGCCTTCAGCCGCCTTTTTAAGAAATGCACGAACAGCACGGTGCCCCAATACATCAACCGGTTGCGCATCGCCCACGCCTGCCGCTTGCTGGCCGAGACGGACCAGACCGTTGCTGAAATCATCCGCGCGTGCAACTACCTCTCGCCCGCCCATTTCCAGCGCCAGTTCTTTAAGATTCATCAGCGCACGCCGCAAGCGTACCGCCTGAGCTTACGTAAGTTTGCTTGAACACCGGTTTATGACAAGCCTCGGGCCGGGAGAATGGGCGGCGGAACGGTCCGGCGGATGTATTTTGACATGGCAACGTTCATCGAAGGATAAAAACATGATGCCTGATTTCTCGACGTGCGAAATCCGTACTCCCCGTACTCCACGGGAACTCAACCGGCTGTATGACATGCTGGCGGAAGTGTTCCCGGTCGAAAAGGATCTGTTTCAAGACATCGCCAGCGGCTCGCGGACGCTTTACCATTGGGAACCACACACCTTGTATCAGGGGGATGAGCCCCTGGGCAATGTCTCGATCGTCATGTTTCAGCTCAGCGAGGGAGTCCGCTTACGGGAGACCGCGGGCATCGCCTCCGTCGCCACACCGGAGCGGTACCGCGGGCTGGGCATCGCCAAGCGTCTCATGACCCATGTTTTGGAAGCTGTTGACGCAAAAAATCTGCCAAGCATCCTTTTTACATCGCTGCCACGCGTGTATGCCGGATTGGGATATCAGTGCATCGACCAAGGAGTGAAGCAGGCCGCGGCCAAGCCGGTGAGTCTGGCGGACAGGCTGACCGTTCGCCGTCTTACCCGTTTGGATGATGAGGCGCTGAAAACCATGGCGGCGCTCTACGCCGGGCTCCTGTCACATGACGGAAAGCTGTTCCGCGATCCGGAGTACTGGCGCACGTATGGCGCCGCCGCGAATGCCAGCGACAAGACGGAATTCGCGTTCTGTTCGCGAGGTTATCGCGTACGTGGCTACGCGCGGGTGGAATACGAGAACGACCGGGTGTTGCTCAATGAGTTTCACGCCCCCGTCGACTCTCATGGCATCACCGCCGCGCTGTGGAATTGGGCGTGCCTCTCGGCTGAGGAAAAAGGACTGGACACAATCGCGCTCGCGCTGCCAGCAACCCATGGATTGTGGAGTTTCCTGCAGCATAACGGTGTGGAGGTGGAACGCGAGACGGGAGTCGACCGCGAATTTTTCATGACGCGAATGCCCATGCGCGAACGGCTGAAATGGCTGGCAGACCTACGCTGGCCGTTGTCTGACAAGTTTTGAGAAACGAGACGATGCACACAAATCGTTTATACCGACTGAGCTTACGTAAGTTTGCTTGAACAGGCACACGAAGCTATTACGCGGCACCCGCTCAACAAAACCTGCGAGTGCCGCAGCGGATCGGCGGAACGGATCGTTATCCGGCACTGAGGTGCCGCACGGTCGATCAGGTCGTACTCGCAATTGAACCCGGCTTTTTCAAGCAGAGGGATTACCCAGCCGGGACAGTGGTCGCAATAGCGCGAGAAAGCGCCAGCGTCGTTATCCATCGCCTTGCTCAAACTCGGGCAGCGGTTCATCACCAGCTCGAAGCGATCAGGGTAGAGCGTGCAACGCATATCGCAATTCTCTTCGACCGCGATGCGGTCCCAATAAGCCTTCATCCCGGCCAAGCCCTCAGCCTTGAACAGTTCCAGACAGTGCATTTCCTGCTGTTCGGAAACCACGTGATAATACTCCTCAAGAGCGTCCCCGCCCTGCGCGTCCAAGAATTTAAACACCTCGTTGTAAAATCTGACAAACTGATCACTCGGAATCATACCCGCCCCTTTTTTACCCTCTTTCATTGCGACCACTCAGTGGCCGCAATAACCTGATCGTCTGCACGCAACACCCCTCGCCCGTGATCTCCGTGACCGCCTCGAACGGTGCGCCCTCGCACCACGCCTCATTCACCAGAACCGTCTGATCACAAAAGAACTCTGACGGCGTCAGCCCCAGCTTACGCAACTGCGCCACCGCAGGGCATTTTCTGACGGTCAGCACCACCGCCTCAGCCGTGACCGCGAGCGTGTAGTACGCACCCTCGCGCTCCATGAAATAGCCCCAGTGCTCAACCAGTTCGCTCCAGTCGCCCGCCTTCAGTTTCTCATAAATCGACCGGTAGACCTTCTGCGCCGTTTCCCTGAACACCGTGCGCAACCCGTCCCGACCGTACCGGCTGCCGACATACTCCACGGCGGCGTTCATGCTGCCGTGAAAATCCTTGTGCAGCTCACCTGTTTCGCGATACCTCAACATATCCTCTTCCCTCCGCGCCTCTGCGCGAAAACCTTCTTCTCACTCCAATTCATCCTGAAATTCCGCCAGGCACGCCTCGATCTCGCGCTTGCGCGTCTCGGTCAAGGTCGCCATCTCTTGAGCTAGCGTCAGTTCCGACACGCATAGTCCGAGACACTTCAGCGCGTATTTCTGGCCCACCCAGACCGTCTCCAAATTCGGGCCGTACACGCCGTGAAAAAGGCAGATGAACCGGTTTTGCAGGCGCACCGCCTCAGCGACGTTCCCCGCATCCACGGCACGCGCGATGCCCACCATGCACTTCGAGCCCAGCGCCCCCATGCCGCAGAGCATGCCGTCGTAACCGACGAGCAGCGCCTCATCCGTTGCCCACTCCTGGCCCTCCAGCAACGCGGGTTTCAACCCCTTCTCCTGCTTCATCAGAATCAACTCCCGCCGCAGCCACATGTTGCTGGCCGAGTTCTTGACCCCCTTCAGATTCGGGTGCGACAAGATCGTCTCGAACTGCGCCAAGGAGAGGTTGACCTTATTGTTCGGGGGGCAGTGGTAATAATAGACGGGGCGGTCAGCGGCGTCCAGCACCGCGCACACATCCCGCACAGGGTCGGTCACACCGGACGGCGGCAGCATGAAGACATAGCTGTCGAACGCCTGCGCCGAAGCCCGTTTCATATTCTCCAACGCCTGGGCCGTGCTGGCTGCCGTAACGCCCACCAGCAGTTCCGCACGTCCCGCAACAGCCCTGACGCTCTCCGCAACCAGCCGGTCACGGAACTCGTCCGAGAAGTAGCTCCACTCACCCATCGACCCCAGAATGAAAATCCCGTCGATGCCGTGGCGGATATTACGGTCAAAAATCCTTGTCAACCCCTCGATGTCGAGACCCCCATCCGTCATCAATGGCGTGATTGACGCCGAATACACTCTCTTTCGCATGTTGTTCCTTTTCTCATCCTCTTCATCGTAAACTTGGTCTCAATCCTTGAAATACCCATTCAGATCGGGAACCGTCAAATCGCCGATGATCGCTCCAAGTGCCGACGTACATCTGAACCGGTATTGCGTACTCTTCAGTTCTTTCTCGGCGACATTGATTTTAAGCTGTTTCCCCACACTCGTGGTTTCTCCCTGCTCCCAGACTTTCCGCCACACATCTCCGCTCTTCGCTTCAATGGTGAACAGGTAAGGAGCGCGGGCCGTGAAACGTTCGATCCCCAGCCCGTTGAGCAGCGAGTCACAGGACGCCGCCTGCGGCAGAGTCAGTATAACCGTGCGTTCTTCACCACCCTGAAGGCGGATACCGGTACCGCGGGCATAACTGTAGACTTCGGCATGGCCCGCCTCTGCGCTCCACACGCCCAACCGCGTTTCCAGTCGCTCGAACGGTCCCACCGGTGCCTTGTTAAATAGCAGCGGCAACTCTTTAACGGCAACAGAGGGCGGTCCGTCAAGATACAACCATGACACGGGCACACGCGTGACGCGCGAATGCGCGAGCCCGGACATCGCACAATAGCCGAGCAGTACGGCGTCATCCACAGGATGGATCGCGATGTAGCAGTACCACCCTTGCGG
>JBBRJN010000183.1:0-6588 GCA_038219365.1 Kiritimatiellia bacterium
CAGGGGGTCGGTGGTCTTGGAGGCGAGCACGTCCAGGCCGCCGCGCGACGCGGTCCAGGTGTACCACGCGCAGGCCGAGAAGAATTTTTGCTGTGACAGCGCGAACTGGCTGAGGGACGCGACGTGCGCGGTCAGAAGCTCGTTCAGATCGGCGGTAGGCCGTCCGTGCAAGAGGGCGGTTTCGGCGATGTTCTCGAAGAGATAAAGAAGGACTTTCGGCGAGACGGAAGCGGGATCCGCGAGGATGGCTGGGACGAGGGTGTCGCAATAGGCCCGCCACTCCAGATCGTTCGTGCGGGACGGGACGCAGCCCAGCAGGTCTTCAGCATTGGCCACGTTGTTGTTCAAGAGGGCTTCACTCACCAGACAGTAGGGGCGGCTTCTGTTTCCGAAGTTGAAGTCGAGGCATTTGAACGAATAGTCGTAGGCGTTACGCTGGAGTTCGCTCTCGATCAGCCGCATGTGGGTCTTCGCCAGCGGGTGGTTGATCAGCGTACGCATCGAGTCGATGGGGAGCGGGACACAGGAAAAGGTCATGTGAGTCTGGCTCACGAGCCCGTTTATTTTCAACCGGCTGAGGACGTTCGTCACGTTCGCCGCGATAGCCGCGTCGGGTTTTACGCCCTCCGCTTTGGCTGCGGCCCGCATGATATGCGCGACGCTGTGGACGTTCGTTTCTCCCAACAGGAAGAGCACGAGAAACAGCCTCTGGTCTGCTTCCGACAGGTGCGCTTTTGAAAATTCCGGTACGTCAAACATGCCCGTACGATAACAAAACCGGCGGTTCAGCGGCAAGCGTTCGGGGGGTGCGATTTTTGCTAGCAATTTTAATTATTGCATTACACGCGCCGAGCGAAGGCCCGCATGTGCCCACTAAAAACGGGCAAGACCATGCTTTCTTGTGTTCGTCGTGACGCCGTGAGGCGTTTTCAGCCATCATTGGAATTGCTGGAATGTAATTGCACTGGGCGGCGGTTTGTGAAAAACTGGGGCACGGTTTGCCGGTTGGTTGGCAGGTTGCCGGATACAGCCGATCTGCGGCGGGGGTTAAGAGCCCCGAATGAAAAAGGAGCTATGTCATGCGGAAAAGTCTTTGCGCGTTGGCCGTCACGGCGGTCTGTCTCTGTTTCTGCGGGTGTGTCTACACGGATATCCGCTTGCCCATGAGCAGCGAGTTCCGCAATACCAAGACCGTGACCAAATCGGGGGAGGCGACGACACGGTCAGTCGCCTGGCTTGTGGCGTGGGGTGACGGCGGGCTTCAGAAGGCCGCGCAAAACGGTCAGCTCGCCACGCTCGAGTATGCGGACACCGCTTTTTACAATATCCTGTTCGGGCTCTACATGAGCAACACCACGGTTGTTTATGGCAACTGACCGGAAAGCCGCTTTGTTATGCGCCCTTCTGTTGGGGGCGTGCGGATGTGTGGAAACGCACGGGCTGCTCTATACCCAGACCACGGCGCCTTACAAGATGCCGTACGAAACCGTGGGACGCACGGCGGCAAAATCATGCAGCGTGGACATCACCCGGATCGAGGAGCCTGTCAGCGGGTTCGGCCTGAACGTCATGTGGACCGACCGTGTCGTGGCCGAGGCCATGAGGAAGGCCGGCATGGCCGAGGTGCGCTACGCGGACGTGCAGACCCTTTCGGTTGTGTTCGGTGTCTACTCACGCCGCCGTTTGGTGTTATACGGCGAGTGACGGGTGCAGCGAAAAGCTGATGGCGCCGTTGGCTTGGTGGCTCGCGTTTATCTTCCCAAACAGAATCTCCCAGCCATTCTGTAATTGCTAGCGCGTAACGTTCATGTTACATTTGAAAAATAACGATCAGTATGCGTAAAAATGAAAATGTTAGGGTAGGTAAAGATCATGAGCGGGTATGTGCTTGATACATTAACCGGGCTGTCGAACAAAGAGGTCCTTGAACGGCAGGCGCGCGAAGGGCTCAATGAACTGCCGTCACAAGGAAGAAGACGGATTCTGGATATCTTCCTTGGCGTTCTCAAAGAGCCCATGTTCCTTCTCCTGATCGCGTGTGGTGCGCTGTACCTGCTTTCCGGGGACGTCCGGGAAGCGTCGATGCTTCTCGGGTTCGTGTTTGTCATTATCGGCATCACGTTTTATCAGGAGCGGAAAACCGAGCGGGCGCTGGAAGCGTTGAAAGATTTGTCGAGCCCGCGCGCCTATGTTATACGCGAGGGGGAAAAGACCCGCATCGCCGGGCGTGAAGTGGTTTGTGACGATGTCCTGCTGCTTGTAGAGGGGGACAGGGTTCCAGCCGACTGTGTCCTGGTACACGCGCTCAACTTCTCTGTCGATGAATCCCTTCTGACCGGCGAATCGGTGCCGGTGCGTAAATCGGATGACGAAAAGGGTTCAGCCAGGATGGGAAAACCGGGTGGAGACGACCTGCCCTTCGCGTTTTCGGGGACGCTGGTCGTATCCGGCCAGGCGGTGGGTGTCGTCAGGGCGATCGGCAGGGGAACTGAATTAGGGAAAATCGGTGCGGCACTCCAATCGCTTAAGGAGGAGCGCACGCCCCTTCAGGTCCAGACCGGTAACGTGGTGCGTGTCTTTGCGATTTCAGGTGGTGTGCTCTGCGTGCTGGTGGTTGTCGTGTATTGGATCACGCGCGGCAACCTGCTTGAAGGGTTTCTTGTCGGGCTGTCGTTGGCGATGGCGATGCTTCCTGAAGAGTTCCCCGTGGTGCTGACTGTTTTTCTGGCGCTCGGTGCCTGGCGTATCTCCAAATACCGTGTGCTCACCCGGCGCGTTCCAGCGGTCGAGACACTCGGTTCGGCGACCGTTCTTTGCGTGGACAAGACGGGCACTCTGACGCTCAACAAAATGAAGGTTTCCGATATCGTTGCGGGGGCCGCGACCTTCACCGTTCGCAAGCCGATGGAGGTGTTGCCAGAAGCATTCCATGAAGTGGTTGAATACAGTATCCTCGCCAGCCCGGCCGATCCGTTTGACCCCATGGAAAAAGCCATGAAGGAACTGGGAGAGCGCGTGCTTGCCGAGACCGAGCACCTGCACGCAACGTGGACCCTGCAGCGGGAGTATCCGCTCAGCAAGGAGATTCTGGCCATGTCTCGCGTGTGGACCTCGCGTGACGGCCATGACCTGGTCATCGCCGCCAAGGGCGCTCCTGAAGCGATTGCGGACCTGTGTCATTTTGATGACTCGCAAAAGAAGCAACTGGAGATCAATATCGACGCGCTGAGCAATCAAGGCAAACGCGTGATCGGCGTGGCGCGCGCACAGTATAAAAAAGCGGAATTGCCGGCGCAGCAGCACGATTTTCAATTTGAGTTCGTCGGCTTGCTCGGGCTAGAGGATCCGGTCCGCCCGAATGTGAGGGGGGCCATTGCGGAGTGTTATGCGGCGGGCATCAGGACGATCATGATCACCGGCGATTATCCGGGAACGGCAAAGAGCATCGCGCGGCAAATCGGGCTGAAGAATCCGGAACGGCACCTGACCGGCGCTGAAATGGAGTCGCTGTCCGATGAGCAACTCGCGGAGCGCATTCGTGAGGTTAATATTTTCGCTCGCATGGTGCCTGAGCAGAAGCTGCGCATTGTCAAGGCGCTGAAAACGAACCATGAGGTCGTGGCCATGACCGGTGACGGCGTCAACGACGCCCCTGCTCTGAAGGCGGCTCACATTGGTGTGGCCATGGGAGAGAGAGGCACCGATGTCGCACGTGAGGCAGCCTCGCTGGTGCTTCTCGACGACGACTTCAACTCCATTGTGGCAGCCGTTCGGATGGGGCGGCGCATCTACGACAATCTCAAGAAAGCGATGATGTTTATCCTTTCAGTCCACATCCCGATCGCCGGGCTTTCACTGATTCCAATCCTGATGAAGTGGCCGCTGATTCTTTCCCCGGTGCACATCGTTTTTCTGGAATTGATTATAGATCCTGCGTGCACGCTGATTTTTGAGGCTGATGCGGAAGAGTGCGATGTCATGAAACGGCCTCCGCGCAGCATGGGTGAACAGCTTTTTAACGGGCGTACCCTGGTCGCTTGCTTTTTTCAAGGCGGGCTGACGCTTGCGGTTACCATCGGCGTTTACCTGTTCATCCGCCACGATCATTCCGACGAGGCGGCGCGTGCCTTGGCGTTTCTTACGCTCGTGATTTGTAACCTCGGAATGATTTTGTCAAACCGCTCGTTATCCCGCTCAGGGTTCAGTATGCTGCGGTCAAGAAACGTGGCCTTCAAGTGGGTTGTGACAGGGACCATCGTGGTTTTGAGCCTGATTCTGACCGTGCCTTTTCTCATGCGGCTGTTCCAGTTCGGAACGGTTTCTTGGACCGACCTGTTTCTTGCCCTTTCGGGTGCGATGGTGACCGTCGTCCTGATGGACTTTGTGAAGCTGGTCTCACTGCATCGGGAGGCAAAGAAATGAACAGACTTCGTTATTGGAATGAGCGGGCAGAGACCCTGTCCCGCGACGAACTGGCGGCCGTGCAGCTCGACGGTTTGAAATGGACGGTGAAGCATGCGTGGGCGAACAACGACTTTTACCGAGAGCGCCTGACGGTTGCGGGCGTTGGGCCGGGGGATATCCGGTCACTGGATGATCTGCGTGGCCTGCCCTTTCTCACCAAGGACGATTTCCGCGACCAATATCCGCTCGGCATGTTGTGCATGCCCCGGACATCGGTCCGCGAGATGCACATGAGCTCGGGGTCCACCGGCACGCCGGTCGTGATGGCCTACACCGAAGCCGATCTGGCGCAGTGGGCGGAGTGCATGGCCCGCTGCCAAGTGATGGCGGGACTTCAGCCGGGAGACGCGCTTCAGATCATGCCGACCTTCGGGCTGTTTAATGGTGGCTTCGGCTTCTACCACGGCGCGCGGCGCGCCGGCCTTTTTGCGGTGCCTGCGAGTTCGGGGAATACCGCGCGGCAGATTAGGCTGATGCGCGATTTTAAGGTCAAGGCCATGGGCGCTGTGGTTTCCTACGCAGCCCGCATCATCGAGATGCTGGATGAAAAGGGAATGGAGCTGCCCGACCTCAAGATCGGCATTTTCGGGGCTGAGTCGTTCTCGGACGAGATGCGGCGGCGCGTGGAGTCACGGCTCGGCATAAAGGCTTTTGACATTTACGGAATGACCGAAACAGGCGGCGTGGGCACCACCGGCATGGACTGCGAGGCGCGCTGCGGTCTGCACGTGTGGGAAGACCACTATCTCACCGAGATCGTGGACCCCGTGACGGGGGCTCCGCTGCCGGACGGCGCGGTGGGCGAGGTTATTTTCACCTCGCTGACACGGGAGGCGGTCCCCGTGTTGCGTTATCGCACGCGGGACCTCACGCGCATCGTGAGCCGTGAGCGGTGCGCCTGCGGACGGACGAGCCTGCGCATCGACCGGATCGAAGGGCGCTGCGATGACATGCTGATCGTCAAGGGCGTGAACTTCTTCCCTAAACAGGTGGAGCAGGCCCTGATGGAGATTCCGGGTGTGCTGCCCGAATACCAGATCATCCTCGAAGATGATCACGGGGTGACCGACGTTCGCGTCAACGTCGAGGCCTTGGAGGGGGTCACCGGGTATATGGTTGAGAAGCATCTGAAAGAACGGCTCGGGTTTAGCCCGAAGGGGGATGTTTTCAAGCCGGGCACGTTGCCGCGGAGCGAGGGCAAGGCGAAGCGTGTGTTTCGTGTAAACAAAACGTGACAGAAGGCAACCTGCCGGCCTTTTCTCACGGTGCTTTGACGAGCTTCACTGGCTGCGGCCACAGTGAGCGCCAGTAGGCCTGGTCCATGGCGAAGGGGTCGAGCGGTTCTTTGGAAAGATCGAAGGTCTCGGGCAGGAGTCCGAAGCGCTTCATTTCGCGCACGTACTGCGGGTTGGGTTTCCAGCCGGGCGTGCCCCAGGGCGGACGGGCGTCGTAGAGCGCCTTACCGCTCTGGGCCGAGGCGAGTAGCTTCTTGTAATCCGAATCGCTCGTGTCCTTGAAAACCGCTTTGCCGCAGCGTCCGTAGCCGCCCGCCTCTTTGGCGAGCGGGGCGAGGAGGATGCTGGAGCACTCGGGCCGGGTGTAGTTCACCAGCAGCGCGGCGTCGAACAGGCGGGCGGCGTCGTTCGTAAAAACGATTCGCTCATGGCTGCCGGTTGGGCGGCCTAGCAGCTTGACCTCTTTTGTCCGCCGCAGGCCCCAGTCGAAGGGGAAGCCGGTGACGTTGCGCTCGGCCGTGTTCTTGTGGCATTCGAAGCAGCGGCGTTTGAACACGTCGCGGCATTCTCCGAAAAGCTTGTTGCCTGCGTGGCCGTAGTAATTCTGCTCTTCGGTGTTGCGCAAGGCGGCGTAGCTGCCGGCATAGGGGGCGGCGGCTTCGATCCAGAGCCAGACCGTGCGCCATTCCTGGGCCGAGGCCTTGACGTCTTTGTGGCCGCCGGAGAGCCGGCCAAGCAGGGGGCTGGCCGCGCTGCCGATGGTGCGGGGCGGCTGGTTGCCGAGGCCGTTGCGGCCGTCCATGAATTCCAGCCGGGTAATGAGGGCGATATAGGCATTGGAGAAGCGTGGGGCCTGGGCGGCGACGAGGTTGAGGTTGCCAGCGCGTTT
>JBBRJN010000184.1:0-6579 GCA_038219365.1 Kiritimatiellia bacterium
GGTCATCACGCTCCTCTGTTGGAACGGCTGCACCAGTTCGCGCGTGATCGAAAACACGCGCGTGCCCGAAATCGTCGTCGACGAATTCGGAGTGATCACCTTTAACAAGCAACGCGTCATGCCCGGAAAAATCGCGGCCGCTGTCAAAGCCGCTGGCTTTACGCGAAAACAAGAGGTTAACATCCTCGTCCCCGACAACCCCGACCGCAGGATGATGAGCGCGATCTCGGCCGAGCTGGTTCGCAGTGGCTATACCCGCACCATCTTCGTCAAGAGCCGCAAGGCCACTGCGGTTGTCCCAAGCCCAAAGTGATTATGCAGCCAACCCCTCACAGCCCGCCTTTATGCGTCATGCCCTGCGACCGCACCGAATACCTTCGCGCCGAAATCCGCCGCCACGACCGCCTCTACTATGTCGAGGCGCGCCCCGAGATTGGCGACGCCGACTATGACGCGCTCTACCGCGAGCTCGAGGCCCTTGAACGCGCACACCCCGAGTGGCTCACCCCCGACTCGCCCACACAGCGCGTCGGCGGAGCCCCCCTCTCCGCCTTCAGGCAGGTGCGGCATAACCCGCCCATGATGAGCCTCGACAAGACCCACTCCCGCGGCGATCTCATCGACTTCGATGCCTTTCTGCACCGCCAACTCCCCGACGAGGTCTGGGATTATGTGGTCGAGCCCAAGGTTGACGGCGTTGCCTTTTCCCTCCTTTACGAAAAGGGCCTTCTCACCCGTGCCGCCACACGCGGCAACGGCGAGGTCGGCGATGACATCACCGCCAACGTCAAGACGATCCGCTCGATCCCCCTCTCGCTCCCCAACGCGCCCGAGCTGCTCGAAGTGCGCGGCGAGGTCTACATGACCCGCACCGGCTTTGCCGAACTCAACCGCCGTGAAGAGGAGGCCGGACGCGAACCTTTCATGAACCCGCGCAACGCCGCCGCAGGCTCGCTCAAACAGCTCGACCCGCGCGAGGTCGCTCGTCGGCCCCTCGATGCCGTCATCTACGCCGTTGGCGCTGTGAAAGGCGCCGACTTCCCCTCCCATGGCGGCATGCTCAAACACTTCGCCGACTGGGGCTTCAAGACCCCGCCGTGGCAGCGCCTCTGCGTGGATATCCACGCGGTGCTCGCAGCCATCGACGAACTCGAGGCTCAGCGCCATAACTTTCCCTTCGAGATCGACGGCGCGGTCATCAAGGTCAACCGCCGCGACCTCTACGCAAAGCTCGGTGCCACCGCCAAATCGCCACGCTGGGCCCGCGCCTTCAAGTATGAGCCTGAACGTGCCGAGACCCGCATCTGGAAAATCACCGTGCAGGTCGGGCGCACCGGCGTGCTCACCCCGGTCGCGGAGCTTGACCCCGTGCTGCTCGCCGGCTCTGAGATCGCCCGCGCCACGCTCCACAATGCCGACGAGATCGCCCGCAAGGACATCCGTATCGGCGACCGCGTCTGGCTCGTCAAAGCCGGCGATGTGATCCCTGCGATCGAGAGCGTCCTCGTCGAAAAGCGCGACGGCAGCGAAGCCGCTTTCGTCATGCCCTCCGCCTGTCCCGAATGCAACGGCCCCGTGGCCCGCCTCGACGATGAGGTCGCCCACCGTTGCACCAATCCCGCCTGCCCCGCGCAGCGCGTCGGACGCCTCGAACACTTTGCCTCGCGCGACGCGCTCGACCTTCGCGCCATCGGCGGCAAGGTCGCCGAAGCCCTCGTGACGCAGGGCTGGGTCAAGGACCCGCTCGACCTCTTCGCGCTCACCCTGCCGCAACTGGAGGATTTCCGCATCGGCGACGCGTCCGGCGTTACGCGCAAATTCGGCAAGAACGCGCAGACCGCGCTGGAGGCCCTCGACGCCGCCCGGTCGCTGACCCTCGACCGCTGGCTTTTCGCCACGGGCATCCCCAATGTCGGCGTCACCGTGGCCGAGCAGATCGCCTCGGCCCACGCCCGTTTTTCTGATCTTCCGAAATCGAAGGTCTTAGCCGACGTTCTGCGGCTCAACGACTGTTACGAACGCGCGGCCGCCGAGAACCCCCGCTCCACGCTCAACCGCCCGAAAGACGAAGCCGAACGCGAGGAGCGGCAGACGCGTTTCAACCGCACCTGCGGTGAAATCGGCGTGCTGGGTGACGACCTTGTCGCTGCGGGCGTGGCCACAAAAACCCCCGCCACAGCCCTGCCACCCCAATACCTGTGCGTCATCAAGACCGAAGCGGCAAAAGCGGTCCTCAATTTTTTCTCCTCCGACTACGGTAAGCGCTATCTTGAGCGCCTGCTCGCGCTGGGCATCGACCCTCAGGCGAAGACGAAAAGCGGGGCGGCTGCCCATGCGCCGCTTACCGGAAAAACCTTTGTCCTGACCGGCACGCTCTCGTTGCCGCGCAGCGAGTACGCCGAACGCATCAAAGCCGCAGGAGGCCTTGTGCAGGATGCGGTTTCCAAAAACACGCGCTACCTCGTGACCGGTGCCGAAGCAGGCGGCTCAAAGCTCAGCAAAGCCCGCACGCTCGGCACGGAAATCCTCGACGAGGCCGGCCTGCTCATGCTCCTCGCCGACGGGCCTTCTCCCGTCCCCGTATCTCCACCGCCTGCGACCCAGCTGCCCGAACCCAAACCAGCGCCAGCGCCCTCCTCAACGGTGCCCTTCCAGCAGCAAGAACTTTTCTTTTGAGTCCATAAGGCGAAGCGCAAAAATAATAGTTTATCCCGCATCCGTTTTTCTCTTGTTATTTGTCCGTGAAGCGCATTAAATTGAAGCACTTAAATCACTCTAAACAATTCTCAAAAATGGGGTGCTATGAAGACAAAGCAAGCAGTCCGTCAGTCAACGCCAACAGAAACGGGCAACCGCAAAACGGACCCGAAGCAGACAACCCAACAGATCAAAGACCTGTTACGCGTGTTGGAGAATGCGACCGAGAAAGCGGTCCTTTTCGAAGTTGAGGCTAATCAAGACAGCAAGGTCTTTGTCGCCGGCACCTTCAACGAATGGAACCCGACCACGCATCCGCTGGAATACCATGTTGAGGATGAGATCTTCAGAGCGACCCTTTTGCTGGAGCCAGGGACACACGAGTACAAGTTCGTGATCGACGGTGTCTGGAGCCTGGACGTCAAGTGCCCGCAGTGGGTGATCAACGATAACGGCATCGCCAACAGTGTGCTCCATGTGTCTGATACGCACACGCAAAGGCGTCATCGGACGACCTAGAACACCCACTCTGGAGCATGCTTTTCGCGTGCCTCTTCGAATGTCGGGAACCTTCTGAACTCCGGCAAATTCTTTTGTTTCAGGTCGCGCCTGCCCCAATAGCTTCCGTAATATTGGCAGTTGGTGTCGATCCAGTTCATGAGCGGCAGAACCTCTGCGTCACTCAACTTGGCGACCTCGCCCGCGTGTTGCTTTGCCAGCTTCTCCGCTCGCGCCTGCTGCACGGGGTCAGCCAGCCGGATCTTGCCGCGGCTGAGCATCGCGGCCAGCACGCTGGTACGAGCCCCTAACGAGTTCGCCGGAAGATACTCCACGTTGCCCGTCTTGGGGTGGTTCTCCCCGATCACCAAGCCGAGCAGGTCGCGGTCAAGAGTGCCCTTGCGCCGCTCGGGCACGAGCGCTTCGTAAGAGACGCAAAATTTCTGCGTGGGCGTGCCCCGCAGGTCGAGTCCGCCAGCCCGCTTTTCGCCAGTGCCGTGACACGACACGCAATGCCTGTCAAACAGCGGCTGCACGTCATGTGGATAGTGCAGCGTCCGCGGCCCGCGTGTCTCGCCGAGCTGCGGTCCGGGGCGCGACGGCTTACGCCGAAAGGCCTTCCGGTCCTCGCGCGCCGCTCCGCTCTGCTTCATCGCGCTTTCGGGCGTCTCGTGGCAGCCGATGCACGCGCGGGTCTCGCCGGGACGGTAGTTGACGAAGGTGCGCTCGGTCTGTACAGCCAAAAAATTCTCATCAAGCGCCTGCAAGATGATGTTTGCATCGGCCGCAACCACAAAATGTGCCGAGCCGTCAACCTCCACCGGTACGACGCCATGTTGCACTTTGAGCGCCAAGTGCGTATCCTTTGAAATCACGATGTGCTGCTGGTCATACTCATCGCTGTTGTCCTTGCATCTCGCGGCCCACGGCCTCGGCACCTGCTCGAGAATGCGGATATACTTGACCATACCTCGCGGCACGCCCTCGAGCCCGTGGTAGACGTCCGCCACCATACAGACCGCCTCGTTGCTTCCGGCCATCTCCACGTTCACGGGCGAGACCGACACGGGCGGCACCGGGCGCGGGCGCAAGGGCATCGGGCGCCAGCAAGAAATCGCTGGATCGCGGTAGAGCTCACGGACAGCACCGCGCTCATCAAGCACGTACAGGCCATAGCCCTTGGCATCTGCCCAGACCGTCCCCGCAGGTTTGTGGGCGACGAGAAACAGCGACTCCGAAAGCGGATAGGCGTCGGCGAAAAGCGGCCCGGCTCCGCTAGCGTCTTTCTCCCAGACGCCCGCCGCATTCTCGAAATGAAACCCGCCCTCGGCGCGGATGTCGACGTACGGTGTCATCCACGTCATCGGCTCGCGCGTGCGGATGGACTTGGAGAGATCCAGGCGAATCACTGTGCCCACGTTGTTGTTCGGATAGTGCGGCACGCCCATGACCACGTAACTGTGCGCCGTTCCAGGTATCACGCGTCCGAAATTGAGGGTCGGCGGCAGAGCGACGTCGTTGCCGAAGACCTCTGCTGACGCCGTGCCGTCGGGCCGCATCGCCCACAGGCCTTTCACGCTCACAGCACCCTTGTCGACATACTCCCAGCGCGTGTAGAGCACGCGTCCGTCGGGCAACATGGAGGGTCCGGTTTCACTAACCGAGCTGTTGCTGAGCTTGGTCACGTTCCCCCCGTCTCCATCCATGCGGTACAAAACGGTTGTTGTGAAATTATCTGCTCCATCGCAGAGGATGCCGTACTGGCAACGCGTCGAAACGAAAACGATCCCTCCCTCCGGAAGATAGCATGGGCAGAGATCATCGGTGCCGTGGGGATAACCCGGATCAACCCGGTATTTACGGACCAGTTCCGACTCGTCCGCCTGCGGAAAAGTCAGTTGGCGCAACCCCGAGCCGTCAATGCCGATCTCGTAGATGCGGTAGCCGTCCTGCGGACCTTTCTTCCAGGCAAAAACCACCCGCTTCGCATCGAACGAAAGGTCATAACGCTCAAAAACCCCTGAGGCCATCGCAGGCACCAGGTCGCGCACCTGGCCGCTCTTCACGTCCAGCACGCACAGATTCCCGCCCGGCATCCATCGACTGTTGATGAACTCGGTGTAATAGTGGTTCGAAGTGTAGGTGAAACGCTTGACGAAGATCACCTGTTCCACGTCCGCCGGAACACGCAAGCCCGCATCGACCGTCGGCGGCTGAGCGCCAACGGCTAACAGCTCGGAGGCCATGAGCCCGGTGAAAACCGACGCGTAACATACTGTGGCAAAGGCGGATAAAATAAGGCTAAGAATCGTTTTCATAAACCAGAGGGGTGCCTCCCAGCACTATTTCCGGCCCGCCAAATATCCCCAGACGTAGGCGTTCTGGGCCATGGGGCTGTGGATGGTGAACTCACACATCGGCGGATACCAGAACACGTCCCAGTAAGCCTCCAGCGTTGGCCACTGCTGGACGGACGGATAGCAATAGCGGTCCACAATCTTCTGGGCCCAATAACCCTTGTCGCGTGTGACGTCGATCGGACCGCCGACGGTAATGCCCGCCGGCGGGGGCTGGTGGGTCAAGCGCGAGTCGATGTGCAGCGGGTGCAGCGGCGAGTCGCGCCCGAGCCCGGTGGTGTAGCACAGGTTGACCGGGTTGGCGCCCGCGCCGGTCTGGCAGGCCAGCACCAGTGCGCGCAGATAGGTCACGTCGCCGGTCAGGACATGCGCCCGCGCGAGGCTGACGCCGTCCGGCGCGGAAAAGGCTCCCCACTGGCCCGGCATCCACTCGAACTTGGCCCAGCGGAACCCCGCCTTTTGGCCATTGCGGACACGGTTGTCCGCCTCGCGGAGGATCGCCTCCCGGCAGAACGCCTTAATCTTCTCGTCCATGCCCGGCTGCTGCGTCCGGACATAAACCCACGGCGCTTCGCGCTGGTCGTGATCCTCCCACACGAAGAGGTCCACGCCAGACTGGGTGAACACCGTGGTCTTCAGGAACAGCGCCTGCCAGGCGGCGTCCCCCGTGAGCCGGAAAAGCTCGGCCGCCGCCAGGTTGCGGTCGTCTCGCACCTGAGGCGGATAGGCCGGGCGGGTGCCAAACGCCTTCTCGGCCCAAGCCATCGCCCGCAGAGCGCTCTCCCGGTACACCGCGCTCAGCGCCGCATCGCGCGTCGCGAGCCAGCCGGCGGCCTGAGCAGCCACGCCGACGTAGACGTAGCTCGACCAGACATCGGGCGCATAGGCCATGACATCGAGCGACTCCTGCCAGCTGCACTCGCCGTGGCGGGGATGCTCGGACGATTCGATGCCGCCCCGGATGCCGCCTTCCGGCGTCTGCATGCGGCGGTAGCAGTCCAAATTGAAAAGCGCCTCGTCGACGACA
>JBBRJN010000185.1:0-6572 GCA_038219365.1 Kiritimatiellia bacterium
CGTCGTGATTGAAACGGACGGGTCCGCGGAGTGGTCCCTTCTCCCCTGTATCCAAAACGGCCTGGCCGCTGACAAAAAAATCCTGCTCGACCAGATCGGAGCGGCCGGAGTCGTCGGCATGGGCGGCGCAGGCTTTCCCACGCGCATCAAGCTCTCCCCGCCTGCCGACAAGCCCATCGACACCGTGATCATCAACGGCGCGGAGTGCGAACCCTACCTCACCGCCGACCACCGGATGATGCTTGAACAGGCCAAAGAGATCCGCATCGGCGCGGAGATCATCCGCCACATCCTCGGTGCCAAGTCGCTGCGCATCGCCATCGAGGACAACAAGCCGGACGCCATCGCTGCCATGGAAAAGGCGTTTCAAGGCATCGCTGGCGATGTGGCCCTCACCGTGCTGAAGACCAGCTATCCCCAAGGTTCTGAAAAACAGCAAATCTTCTCAGTCACCGGCCGCGCGGTCCCGAGTGGCGGCCTGCCCATGGATATCGGGTGCGTGGTCGAAAACGTCAGCACAGCCTTCGCCATCTGCGACGCCGTGGTCAACGGGCACCCGCTCGTCCGCCGCGTGATCTCCGTCACCGGCGACGCCATCCAGCAGCCCGCCAACTTGCTCGCCCCCTTCGGCACGCTCTACAGCGACCTCGTGGCAGCCTGCGGCGGCATCAAGGGGAAGGCGGCCAAAATCATCTCCGGCGGCCCCATGATGGGGTTCGCAGTCAGCACGCTCAACGTCCCGACCGGCAAGACCGCCTCGGGCCTGCTGCTGCTCTCCGCCAGCAAGGTTGCCGCCTATACCTCACAGGCCTGCATCTCCTGCGGCCGCTGCGGCGAAGCCTGCCCCATGGGGCTCACCCCCTCCGAACTCAGCCAATGCATCGAGGCCGACGACATCGATGGCGCCGAGCAGATCGCCCTTATGGATTGTATCGAGTGCGGCTGTTGCGCATACGTCTGCCCCGCTCACCGGCCCATGGTCCACCACATGCGCCGCGGCAAAGCGATTGTCATGGCCAAACGCTCCACCGCCAAAAAATGAGTCTCCTAAACGCGCAGAGTGCCCTTCTCTCTCCTAACAGTCTAACCGCCTAAAGCCTAAAAGCCTTGCCATGAAACCCGAATCCCCAACCGACCTCTACTTCGTCAGTTCCTCGCCCCACACCCACTCGGGCGAGTCGGTCGAGCGCATCATGCTCGACGTCCTGATCGCGCTCACCCCGGCTTTCTTGGCCGCCTGCTGGTTCTTCCGGCTCGAAGCCCTGCGCCTGACGTTCGTCTGTGTGGCGGCCTGCCTGCTCACCGAGTGGCTCTGCCGCAAAGCCATGAAACGCGCCTCTGCCCTCTCGGATTTCAGCGCCGCCGTCACCGGCGTGCTGCTCGCCTTCAACCTGCCTCCCGGCCTCCCCACCTGGATGGCGGTCGCCGGCTCCGTTTTCTCGATTGCCATCGCCAAACAGGTCTTCGGTGGCCTGGGCTATAACCCCTTCAACCCCGCGCTCGCCGGGCGAGCCTTCATGCTCATTTCCTTCACGGGCGCCATGACCACCTGGAGCCAATCCGCATGGCTGCAGAAGCTCACCGGTTCCGCCACGGACGCGCTCACCACCGCGACACCCCTCGGCTTTGCCAAAGAAGCACTCAAGTCCGGCACGGTTCCGCCGGTCTTCAATGCCAGCCTGCTCTCCGATTTCTTCCTCGGCAATATGAACGGCTGCATCGGCGAGACCTCCGCACTGGCCCTGCTGCTTGGCGCGGCCTACCTGCTCTACCGCAAGGTCATCACTTGGCACGTGCCCGCAGCCTACCTGCTCACGGTGCTCGTCTACGCAGCGATCTTGCATTACGCCGCACCGACAACCTCGATCCCGCCGCTCTTCCACCTGCTCTCCGGCGGGTTGCTTCTCGGCGCGTTCTTCATGGCCACGGACATGGTCACCACGCCCGTCAACAAGCGTGGCCTGCTGATCTTCGGCATCGGCTGCGGCCTCATCACCATGCTCATCCGAACGGTCAAAACCGGCGCTTATCCAGAGGGCGTCAGCTTTGCGATCCTCATCATGAACGCCTTCACCCCGCTCATCAACCGCGCCACCCGCAACCGCGTCTTCGGCACGAAAAAAAAGTAAGGGCGAACACATCGGTTCGCCCCTACTGAACCCCGAACCCCGACCGCTCCTCCCATGAAAGACACGCTCAAGCTCATCCTGGTCCTCACGCTCATCTGCGCAGTCAGCTCGGCGCTGCTCGCCGCAGTCTACAGCAAAACCAAAGCGCCCATCGAGGCTGCCTTGGAAGTCCGCACGGCGAATGCCGCGCAGGCCGTCATGCCCGAAGGCCTTTCGGTTCCCGAAAAGAGAGTCCTCGATGGCGTCACTTTTTTCGTCGCAAAAAAAGAGGGCCGCTTCGCAGCCGCGGCTGTCGAAGGCCGCTCCAAGAACGGTTACGGCGGCACGGTCGCGCTGATGGTTGGCCTCGGTGCCGACGGCAAATTGGTGAACTACAAGGTCGTCCTCGCCAACGAGACCCCCGGGCTCGGCACCCGGATGAGTTCCGACACCTTCCGCAGGCCGCTGCTCGGCAAGCCGCTGAACGGCTCGTGGAAAGTCAAGAAGGACGGCGGCGACGTGGACGCCATCACCGCCGCAACCATCTCATCGCGCGCCGCGCTGGACTGCATCCGCGACGCGATCGCCAAGTACGAAAAGGCCTTGGCACAGCTGCTCGATCCTGTCGCACCCAAACGGTGAAGCTGGTCATTTTACTTCTTCGGCTGGATATTCCTTGTTGGATATTGGACATTTTGAGGTAAACAACTGACAGCCACAACCCCACACGCCCGCGCCGTTCTCTACCTCTTCGACCGGCTGGCCGCCGAAGGCTGGACCGTGATCTCGGCCAACACCGACGAACAGGCCGACCCCCAGATCTTCGCACAGTCCGAGACCGGCGAACTCGCCTTCTACTTCGTGCGTGCCGACGCCGCCGAACCGTCCTGCGAGGACGCCGACCGCTTCCGCGCCTTGGCTGCCAAACACGTCGTCAGCGCTTATTACGCGCCCGTCACGCTTTCGCCCGAGCCCGGGTGCCCTGGTTACAACTCACTTTGAGAGGCTCTTGAAAAGCCCATCGGCATCCCTTGTGGCGCGGACATTTTGCCCATGATTCAAGGGCGAGACGCCCATGCCACAAGGAGTTTTGCAAGCGCCTCCTGATGTGAGCCCTGCCTGTCACCGAACGATGATCTGCGTGCCCTGCGGCGTTTTCAGCCAGACCTGCCGCGCAACAGGATCCACCATGACACGGGACGCACGGGACGCCGATCCCATGTTTGTCCAGACTGTCGTGCCGGATGACGTTTTAATCACTCCCTTCGCGGTAATCAACAAAAGGCTCGATGGCGGTTTGGAGCCCCCGGTAACCATAAACCGGGCAGCCGCCGGCAGCGTTAAATCGCCCGATAGCGCAAACACCGCCGGCGTGAAATCCACCGCGACGATGGCCTCCAGCGCGGCCTGCTCTTGCATCTCCAAATCACGAGCCGACACCGCCTGCGTCACCCGCGGGCCCAATAGACCTGACGCGGTGACCACGACCTGGCTGACCGCCGTTGCGCCCACGAGACCGGACACAAAAACGTTTGTGCTGTTCACGTTCAGTTTGGCAACCTGCACCGGTCCCGTATAGGCATTGACGAATCCCGCGCCCGCGCCGTCCAGCGAGACCCTGCCGAGGGTCAGCCCCGCCCCCGTGCGTGCCGGGAACCATTTGCGGTTGAGATACACCTCCGTGGCCTTGCGTTCCGCATCCGACAGCCGGTTCGTGTAGATCAATACTTCGGCCAATTCCTGCCCGCCGTTGAGACGTCCGTCCGGCGCTGCATAGCAAGAGGCAAACCAGACCGCGCCGGGCGTGTTGTTCGCCGCATCGTTGGCGTCCGACAGTTTCCACGTGACCAGATCGAAGTTGCCGCTGAGCCCGGTGGTCAGTCCGTTAACCGACACGCCGTTCGTCCACGTCTCACCCGCATTGACGATCCCCTTATCCATACTGCCTGTGCTGCCCCATAACGCATCGCTGGCGACGCCGCCGTAGGTGCCGCTGGCACTGGCGCGGTGGAAGTGGCGAGCCGAGCCGTTCACCTGGTTGTCGCCGAGCAAAAAGCCGCCGCCGTTACGGCTGCCGATCACCCAGAAAACGGTGCGGATGTTGGTCTGATACTGTTTGAAGCCCATCATGCGGTTGTCGTTCACCTGCCCGGTCTGGCCCAACTTTCCGAAATCGAGTACCGGAAGTTTGTTGAGTGCGTTCGAAATGATCAGCGGCCGGCTATACAGGTTTGTGGCAAAGAACCCGTTTATGTCTCCCGGCGTCCGGCGGTCATACCAGCGGCTCACATCGTTCGAACTGCCCGTCACGAATGACGTTGCGGATGAGGCGTCCACCCAAATCAGAGGAACGCCCGCCGGCGAGTGGAGCAGGCCCTCCATGGCGACAACCTTCACCTGGCCGCTTTGGATCGACAAGTCCGTGTTGTCAGTCACATAGTCCGTGAGCAGCGCTCCCCCGCCTTGCTTGATGAGCTTGCCTCCGGAAACGGTCGCCACCGCGCCGGTTATGCCGGTATCCACCAGCACGAAACCGCCATTCGTCGGCACAAGCACCGTGTTGGACAACAACGCATTGGCGCTGATGCGCAGTGTATTGGTGCCTAGCGTGACAGGGCCGAGACCCAACGCATTGGTGATCGAAGCCACCGCCGTGCCGACCGATAGCGTCAGCCCGCCCGTCCAGTTCGTCGAAGCCTGCGTAAACCGCGTGATGCCTCCACCCACCTGGGTCAACGTGCCTCCGCCCGAAAATCCGGCAGTTCCCAGTTTCATGTCGAGGCCCTGCGTATCGACCACGCCGCCAGAGATCGCGACAGTCACGGGGATATTGGTCGCGATCCACGGATCGTAGCTGTTCACGCCATCGGACTGTAGCGTGCCTCCGTTGAAAAGGATCGCTCCCGTGCCGGGGTCCGTCTTGATTTGCCGGCTGGTCTTTAAGACACCCGCGTTCAATTCAAGGGTGCCGCTACTCGGGGAAGTCAAAGCCCCAAGCTGGAACTGCCCTCCGTTCGCAAACGTTGCTTGACCGCCGCTCATACGGAACGTGCCAGCCCCTCCGCTGCGTCCGATTTGGGGCGTGACTCCCGAAGCCGCCGTGAACACGCCTCCGGTCATGATTTCAAAAAGACCGGCACCGCCCACACCGATGTTGAGGCCCGTCCCGTTCCCCGTCATCGCGAACGTGCCGCCGTCCGCCACGGCCAACCGCTTGCCCCCGCTCTCGATTCCCGCCCACCCTGGGATGGTGACCGCATTGGACACGATGGTCAGGTCGCCGCTGCTAATCACAAATAGTTCGGTGTTGAAACTAGACACCATCCCGCCCGCCAACCGCAACTGGCCATTGCCTGCCACACTCAGCTTACCCGCGCCCGTTACGGTGATTGCCCCCGCCAGCGTTGCAACGGTCGGCGCGGCAGCACCGGTCGGCGTGTTCGCTTCATACCGTGAAGCCGCCGAAAGCGTCACGCCCCGCCCCATCGTGGTTCTGGCACGAAAATCGAGCGTGCCGCCGCCGGTCGTAAGCGTGGCGCTGCCGAACCCCGCCCCGTCGTAGACTTCGATGCGGCCCGCACTCGACAGCGTAATCGCCCGCGTACCAGCCGTGCCGCCCGCGTCCATGCGCACTTTGCCCGCGCTCACCGCCAATGCGCCAGACCCCAGCGACCCGGAATTGGTGGCCGCCAACGTGCCGCCCGAAAGGAGCGTGATCGTTCCCGCACCCAGACTGCCGCCGTTATCCGCCATCAGCGTGCCGCCGGCCGCCGTGAACGTGTTCAGCAGCACCGTGCCTGAGCCGAAGGCGGAGAAAATACCATTCGACACAGTGACCGTGTTATTGCCCACTGCCCCGACAGCCCGCAACATTCCTTCGAGCACACGCACGCATCCGGTAAAGGCCGTCGCGTTGGAGACGACGAGCGTTCCCGCGCCCGTCTTAACCAGATCCGCCGTGCCGCTCAAGTTGGATGCCGCCCACGTTTCGTTTGCCACCGTCGTCAATGTCAACGTAAGCGTATCCGTATTAACGGCGATCGCCGCGCCATTCTTGAGCGCGATCATCCGGGTACCCGTGATCTTGCCCAGGTCTTCGCCATCGAGGGTATCGAGTTGCACGACGCCGGTTCCGGTCGTACGCACAGTGACTCCCGCCGCAAGATTGGCAGTGCTGCCGATTTCTAGCACGCCCGCGCTCACCACGATCTCGCCGCTGTAACCCGTCGTGCCTGCGATGCGTACTTTTCCGGACAATGTTTTCGTATAGCCCGCCCCCGTCAGTTGACCGACCGCCAACGTCCCACCCGCCTCCGCGTCCAGCGCCAGAGTTCCGGCAACAGCGTAGTCGCCGCTCCATGCGACCTCTGTTCCAGCAGCGGCCAAGATCGTGCCGCTGCCTGTGATGCGCGCAACGTCCAGCACCGAAACGGTCTGGGGCGTCGTTAAAACCAGCGTCGCGTT
>JBBRJN010000186.1:0-6571 GCA_038219365.1 Kiritimatiellia bacterium
GCCGGCAGATGCCGCAGCAGCCGGATATAGGCTTCGAGCCCGCCGGCCGAACCGCCTACGCACACAACGGGAAAGTCTTTTGCCCCTCGCTTATTTTCTTGTTCTTTCATAGCTGGCTTCGATGTCCCTCGCAGCGTGCGACTTCTTGCTCCTTGCGTCTAGAGCATCCTCCCAGGGGACGACGTGGATATGGAAAGGACCGGAAGCGTTTTAATGATAAGAGACCCGTTAAGCTTTCTACATGGGGTTTAACCCTACCTTTTGTCAGCCATACACTCCACCCGTCTCAGCTCGAATCGACATGAACCGCTTTTTCTCCCGGCCCATACAAAAGCAACGCCGCGCGGGATACCGCTTGCCGCATGTACTCCAAATCACGCCCAGGCCAGCCCCATAACTGGTTTTGGGATTGCCATTCTTATGCTTTTACAACATAATAACTACCTTCAAACAGTAAAAGTTAGACAGCTTTAGATCGGTCGCGAAAAGAGTTGCTTCCGCGTCATGACGCGGGACGGCTAAACAGCAAAAGGAGACATAAGCATGAAGAACACGGGTGTACTGGCGGCCCTCGGCTGCCTGGTGATCGCAACGGCCTTCGGTGACGAGGTGCTTTTCAAGTCCGGTGACCGGCTGACCGGCACAGTCGGCAGCGTCGTCGGCGGGAAAATGACGTTCACATCCAAAGCGGCCGGCAAGGTGACGCTGAACATGGCCGACATCAAGACTTTTTCGACGGACGCGCCGATCGAGATCGTACAGACCGAAGGGCCGGTGGTCATGCAGAAGGTGACAGCGGCAGGCGACGGCCAGGTGTCCGTGCAGCCCGGCGGCGCGGCGCAGCCGCAAATGATCGCCTTGGCGAACGTCGCCAAGATCAACCCGGAGAAGACCCGCTGGACCGGCGCGGTCGTGGCCGGAGCGCTGATTAACCGCGGCAACACCGAGAGCTCGTCCGCCAGTGTCGGCGCGGACGCCACGCGCCGCACCGACAAGGACAGGATCTCTTTCGGGGCGGGCTACTACTACGCCAACCAGCGCGACAACAACACCGGAGCAAACAGCACCAGCGCGGACAGCTGGTTTCTCAAGGGCAAATACGATTACTTCTTCACGGAGAAGCTCTACGGCTACGGCAACATCAAGTATGAGAAGGACCGCATCGCAAACCTCGACATGCGCCTGACGCCCGGTGTCGGTCTCGGCTACCAGTGGATCGAGCAGCCGGACCTCAACTTCAATACGGAAGGCGGCCTGACCTATGTCCACGAGGTTTACACGGACCCAGACGACACGCGCGACTACATGGCCGCCCGGCTGGCCTATCACCTCGACAAGACCTTCAACGACTATGTGAAGGGGTTCCACAACCTGGAAGTCATCCCCAACCTCGAGGATATCCAGGCCGTGCTGGTCGATACCGACGTGGGACTCCGCGCGGCGTTGACCGAGCGGATGTTCCTTGAAGCCAAGGCACAGATGGCCTACAACTCCCAGCCTTCCGAGGGCCGCCAAAAGAAAGACCTGCGGTATATGCTCGGCATCGGCTTGACCTTCTAATCGCAACAGTCACTTCACGAGGGAGGATATAGTATGCACACATGGAAATTTTACCGCACGGGCGGGTTGGATCAGGTGCTTTTCCGCAACGGCGCGGACATCGCGCACCTCGCGGAACTCGACCAGAAACTCTGGACCGCGCTGAGCTGTCCCACGAAGGGTATCCGTTTCGACGCCAAGACGCTGGAGTTTCTCGACACCGACAAGGACGGGCGCATCCGCGTGCCCGAACTGCTTGCGGCTGTCCAGTGGCTGTCGGCGCGGCTTGTCTCGCTGGATCCCCTGATGGAAGGCTCCGAAACGCTGCGTCTCGCCTCCCTTGCCTCCACTCCTGACGGGCAGTCACTGCTTGCGAGCGCCAAGCGCATCCTTGCCAATCTGGGCAAGTCTTCGGCCGACTCCATCAGCCTAGCCGATGTCGGCGACACCGCCAAGATTTTCGCCGGGACCCGTTTTAACGGCGACGGCATCGTGCCCGCGGATGCCGCCGATGATGCGGCCACGCAGCAGGTGATCGCCGAGATCATCACCGCCTTGGGTGCGGAGACCGACCGCAGCGGCAAACCTGGCGTCAACCAAGCCAAGACCGACGCGTTTTTCGCCGCCGCCGCTGCCTTCCTCGACTGGACCAAAGGTGCCGATGCCGCGGTGCTGCCGCTGGGCGATAAGACCGACGCCGCGGCCGCTGCGCTTGCGGCTGTCCGCACGAAAATCGATGACTACTTCACCCGCTGCCGCCTGTCGGCTTTTGACGCCCGGGCCGCCGGGCCGCTCAGCCGGACAGACGCCGACTTTGCCGTGCTCGCGCCGCAGGAACTGAGTGACGGGCTGCCCGCCATCGCGGCGTTCCCGCTCTCGAAGATCGCGGCCGGACGCGACCTGCCGTTGCAGGAAGACGTGAACCCGTACTGGGCGGAGGCCTTGGCCGGCTTCAAGAGCGCGGTGGTCGCGCCGTTGCTCGGCGCGGACTGCGCCGCACTCTCCATCGCGCAATGGCAAGGGCTCAAGGCAAAATTCGCGCCTTATGAAGCGTGGATTGCCGCTAAGGCAGGCTCTGAAGTGGCCGGCTTGGGAGCTGCTCGCCTCGCCACAATCGTTGGCAGCAAAGCGAAAGCGGACATCTCTGCGCTGATCGCCAAGGATGCCGCGCTCGAGGCCGAGAACGCCCAGATCACGGAGGTCGAACGGCTGATCCGCTACCACGCGAACCTGCTTACCCTGATCAGCAACTATGTCAACATGGGCCGTCTCTACGACCCGAAGACACTCTCGATCTTCCAGGTGGGCACGCTTTATATGGACGCCCGCGCCTGCAACCTCTGCTTCCATGTCGACGACATCGCCGCGCACTCGGGTCAGGCCGGTGCCAGCAAGTGCTGCCTCGCCTATTGCATGCTGACGCGCCCGGGTACGAAGGAGACGCGTACCATCTGCGCGGCCTTCACGTCGGGTTTCGCGCATTCGCTCTGGGTCGGGCGCAACGGCATCTTCTACGATCTTGACGGCAAAGATTGGGACGCGGTCATCGTCAAGATGGTGGACAACGCCATCAGCTTGAGGGAGGCCTTCTGGGATCCGTGGCTCAAGATCGCCGCCTTGATCGGCGGGCAGGTCAGGAAGATGCTGGCCGCCAAGCAGGACGCCGCGCTCGTCAGCGCCGCTAAAAAGATCGAGGCCCCCGGCGCGGCGGCTGCCGATGCCCCCAAAAAAATGGAGGGCGCGGCCCTCGCGTCCACGGCGGCGGCGCTCGGCATCGCGGTCGGCTTGATCAGCACGGCCATCGCTGGCGTCGTCGGCGCCATCGCCGGACTGCCGCTCTGGAAAACCGCCTTGGGGCTGATCGCCATCCTCCTGCTGATCTCCGGGCCTTCGATGATCCTGACCTGGTTCAAGCTGCGGGCCCGCGATGTGGCGCCGATCCTCAACGCGTGCGGCTGGGCCATCAACCGCCGCCTGCGCCTCTCGCTCAAGCTGGGGCGAATTTTCACCACCGAGGCGACGATTCCGGCCAACGCGGAGCGTCAGCTGACCGACCCGTTCGCCGACGACAACAGCGTGCGAAACAGGATCATCGCGGTTCTGGTTCTCGTGCTCGTGGCGGCGGCGCTCTGGTTCGCCGGCCTGCTGGACAGCGTCTTGCCTGGCTGCATGCAGAAAAACGCGGCAACGCCTGTCTGTACTTTAACGGTCGAGGCGCCTGCCGCGCCGAAAGGCAAGTGACGCCTGAAGGGAGAGGCAGGTTTAGCGACCGTCCGCTGTCTGTGACTTGTTGAGTGTTGAGCGTTCAGAAAGAGTGTCCGGCGGACGGCTCGGGGAGCCGTCCCTACCGGACGCGGCCACACACGCCGGGAACACGGACGCCATCGAATGAAAAGCGCACATCCGGGACGCCGCAGGGCCGTGCAGCAGTTACGTGCTCCCACTGCAAACAGGAAAGACCATGCCTTCTTGCAACAATTCTAATTTTGACATGACACGCACAGAGGGAAGGCCCTCACGGTTGCTACAAACGGAAACGCTGGGCTTTCTCCTGTTCGTAGTGGCGCCGTGAGGCGCTTCTTTGCCATAATTAGAATTGCTGGCCTTCTTGTGTTCGGAGTGACGCCGTGAGCCGTTTTCTGCTATAATTAAAACTGTTGATGTGGCGGCGAGCCCGATGGGATGCGATTGATTTAAAGGAGACCTGTCGTATGAAAAGAATGCTGGTTATGATCTTGGCCTGCGCGGCAGGTGCCCATGCGGAAACGAAAACCTGGCAGGGTGGCGAGGGAAACTACGCGACGCCTGAGTTGTGGAGCGGCTCCGCTGTTCCGATGGTCGGGGATTCCGTGGTGATTTCCAACGGCACCGTGACGGTGGCACCAACCGATTCTTTTACCGGACTCGTTTCCATTGTCTTCGGCGAGGGCGGGAAGATGGTCTGCACTCAGGCCGTTGAAACGGACGCCTCCGTGACGTTTGGCACGGTCAGCAACACCCTGCAGGTGTCTGCGGGCGAATTGGTGTTTCACGGTTGTGCATCCGGCACCGGCTTTACGAAAGAGGGTGCCGGAAACGTGCGGTTCACGGGACGTAACAGCACGCTCACCGCATGGGTTCCGGGATTGAGAGAGGGACAACTTGCGGGTTCTTTCAACCTCACCTCTTCGAATGCTGGGACCCGCGTTTCGGCGGGTCTGTACATGGCGAATACGGTTTGGCCCTCTGCTTATTCGAACACCACGTTCGTCTACACCGGCGAGATCTACTTGGACGGGTCCGCCTACTCGTTCGCGGAGAACGTCGACGACAACGCTTATCTCAACATCGGAGGGACGACCGTTCTTTCAAATGGTTCATATAGCGTGATCTCTTCGGGCACGTTCCAGACCGTGGCCGGGTGGTATCCGATTGAGCTGCGGGTCGGCAATTCGATGGGCGCTGGCGGCTCCTTGAATGTGTATTCCACAGGGGGTGGGTTCGCCTGGAGGAAACCGAATACCGCATGGCAGGCGTTGCGCGATTTCAGCGGCGGTGCCTTCCTGCGCAGCCCCGGGAACCTGGCGGCAGATTTCTCCGAAGGCATCCTCCTCGTCACGGGCACGGTTGTCGTTTGCACAGACACTGCGGCCGCTTCGGCTGACGCGCAAGGCGGGAACAATCTCGGGCAGGTCACTCTGAACGCCGGCACGCTGATGCTCTCCAACACCGCCTGTCGCGCTACCTCTTTTGACGGTGCCTCGAACGCACTGCTCCGGCTCGATTTTGCAGGCCTGACGCTTACGAATGAAACCGACTGCACGTACCTCGGCAAAACCGCGGGCGTTGGAACGTTGGTCAAGGACGGCGCTGGCAGGCTGCAGTGGGAGGCCCGCAGCGGGACGCACTATGCGCATTCCGCCACGGTTGTTAATAACGGGGTGATCGCTTTCGGGACCTCCTCTGGAGATTTTAGCTTCGGCACGTTCACCGTAAACGCTCCCGGAACGCTCGAAACGCTGATCAACGGCAACTCCCAGTTCCCCAGCCTCTGGGGTGACGGGACGATCACCAATAGAGGGAGCACCGGACCTAACAATCAGTTACGGATTACCGCCGGTCCCTGCGAATTCGCAGGTCAGATTCACGGAGCCATCCGCTATTACTCCCAAGGGACGATTGCGCTCACCGGCACGAACAGCATGTTCCCCGGCAACTTCGCCATTCACAGCACAGGCGGAGCACCCGGAACCACCGGGGCCAAGAAAATCGGCCTGATAGGCCAGCCGTCTTCTATCGGGAGCGGGTCGCAGATCGATATCCGCGAGTACGGCGGCACGTTCCAGTATCTCGGCACGGGAGAAACGACCGACAAGAATTTTCTCCTCTATCCCTCCGCTAACCGGGCGGTGATTGACGGCGGCTTGTACGGCGGGGTGACCTTTAACGGCAATTGGAACACTTCCGGTGGCAGGCTCGTCCGGCTCGTGGTAACAGGAACGAATGCGGTGCCCTGCGTTTTCAACGGAGCCTACAGTGAGCAATCCGGGAATGGGACAAACTATTCTTCCTACATCGCTAAAGAGGGACCCGGCACATGGGTTTTCAAACACCATGCGAGCCGTTCTAACCGCGGGGTCATCGACGTCCGTAACGGAACGCTCCAGTTCGAGTCGATTGCCGAAGCGGGGCAGGTCTGTTCGCTGGGACGCTCCGACCTGCTGTTCTCCGACACGATCAGCTACGTCACTAACGGACTCGGCGTGCCGTATGCCTTCAGTCTGGGTACAGCATCCACCGTCGGAACGCTGGAGTACATCGGCACCAACAACGGGACCTGTAACACTCGCAAACTCGTCCTGCAAGGGGACGGTCGGCTGAAGTCCGACAGCGCACCGCTAGCGTTTATCGGCGGCGTCCAAGCGCTTAACGCCGGAGCCAAAACGCTCTATTTGGCCGGTTCCGCCACGAACACCCTCGGCGCGGTGTCGGACGGCGCGGGAACGGTAGGCCTCACGAAAGAAGGCTCCGGCACCTGGAGGCTCTCCACAAC
>JBBRJN010000187.1:0-6566 GCA_038219365.1 Kiritimatiellia bacterium
GGTCGACATGGCAGCCGGTGGACACCGCTGTACTGACCTTTATCCGCCGCGACGGGCAACTCTTGCTGATCCTGAAGAAACGCGGGCTCGGCCACGGCAAGTTCAATGCGCCCGGCGGACGACTCGAAGCCGGCGAAACGCCCGAGCAGGCCGCCGTGCGTGAAACCCAGGAGGAGGTCGGCCTCACGCCGCTCGGACTACAGGCCGCAGGCCGGCTTGATTTCGTCTTCACCGACGGGTATTCGCTACGCTGTCACGTCTTCACCGCCGACTCTTGCGAAGGTGTGCTCACGGAGACCGACGAAGCTGATCCCTTCTGGTGCGCGGAATCTGACATCCCTTACGGACGCATGTGGGCGGACGACCGAATCTGGATTCCGCTGATGCTGCAAGGCCGCCCGTTCAAAGCTCAGTTCGTGTTCGACAACGATCTGATGCTCTGGCACCTGCTCACCGTTGCGCAGGGCTAACGTGGGCACACCGCTTCACTTTTCGTCTACGGTCTCATCGCGCTGATAGATCGGCAGTTGGCGGTAGGGCACGGTAAAGGCCAGCACCACCATGGCGGTCTGATAGTAACGGTCCTGCTCGTTACGGTCCCAGTAGCCGTCCTCATTCTGCTTCGGTATCCAGGTGTCGTACATCCAGCGCGAGTAGGTCTGCCACTCGCGTCCACCCAGTTGGAAGAGCCCCTGCGCCGCGTAATACATGCCGTAGAAGCAATACTGCTGCTTGGGCAGCTCTTCATATTTTTGCATCAGAAAGCGTGCCGCACGCCCCACCGCCGGATTTCCGTGCTCCCCGCACAGCGACAGGCACAGGATGCCCGCACCCGTCAGCGTCACCGCATGCGTCTGCTTGTCTGAATAACCGAACGTCCCCTGGCTCTCGTCGTGCCGCCGTAAAATGTACTCCACCGCATTCTTGATCGCTTCAGGCGGGATCTGCGCACCGTTCAGCCGCGCCGAGCGCAACGCCATCAGCGCCCAGCCACTACAGGAGAAATCGCTGTCGCGCGCATCAGGCGTATAGCGCCAGCCCCCCCGGTTGTTCTGATCCTTCTCGATTTTTTGCGCGTCGAGGATGATCTTCAGCGCACGCGGCAACGCCTGGTCGATTTTCGTTTGCAAGTCTGGACGCACCATGCCTGACACCTCGGAAAGAAAGAGGGTCGCAATACAGTGCGAATACATCTTGCCGTCGTTACCGCCAAGATAACCGTCGGCGCGCTGGACATCCGCCAGTTTCGTGATGATGCGCTCGACGACCGGCCCATACGGCTCAGTGCCCGGCACATGCCCACGTGCCAGAAAAGCCATGCCGCACAAGGCCCAGATGCCCGACGTGTTTTGCGCCTGGCCGTTGCCGAACGTACCGTCCGCAAGCTGTCCGCGGGCGATCCACGCCAGCCCGCGCGCGACCGACTTATCAACCTCTTCGTCCGTTCTCGGCACCGTCTCGCCCGGGGCCACGACAGGTGCCTGCACATCCGCACGACCTGCCTTGTCGGATGTTTTTCGCTTCCCGGACTTGTCTGCACCGAGACAGATCAACGCACTCAACAGAATCCCGGCAACGATCCAATTCTTACTCATTCCCTGTTATCCCTTCCGTCTCCACGCCCCTGCATATCGTATCAAATGTAGGTTTATCATACACTCCCCAGCCCTGCCGTATCAACCCCCGATCACACCCAAAGGAGGATTTAGGAGTTGAAATCAGATGCGGATTCAACAAAATTGAATTGCACCCACGGCTTCATAATGAGCGATTTGTGCCGACATCGCGATTCTGCTACATTGGCTTTATGTTTGATTCGCGCGACAAGGCCGTCATGCAACAAGGTTCACAGTCCGACAGTGATGAGGCGTGGTACGTGCTCGCCGACCAGGAGGCGTGCGCGGTTCTGGCCGCACTTCCTCCTGACATCCAAGCGAAGGTTTCCGACCTTGTGGTGACGCTCGACCCATTCCCCCTCCCCGGCGAGGAGATTGAGGACGGCGATGACGAAGCCCTGCTGGGTCTTTTTGTAGGCCCTTCCTTCGGCGAATCATTAGAAAGCGCCGACCCTGAGCCAAGTGCGATCCGGCTTTTTGTGGAGAACCTGCGCGCTGAGGCTGAGGATGATCCCGTGCTTTTCCGCCAAGAGGTGCGCACCACGCTCTTGCACGAGATCGGACACTACCTCGGCTTGGACGAGGACGGCCTCACCCAAAGAGGGCTCGCCTAACGCGGGCGGAGCCCGCAACCTCAGGTTTCAGGTGTCAGGTATCAGGTGTCAGGCACTCGCCTAAGGGGCCGTCGTCCCCATGCGTAAAACAGGGAGGATCTCCTGCCGCAAGGTCGTGTCCAGGTCAAAAAGGGCGAACCCTGGACACCCCGCCCGGCGTGCCGCCTGAATCTGGTCGATCACCTGTGCCGCGTCCAGCCGGCTCTCCGCTGCCGTCACGCCGATTCCTGCCACGATTTTCATCGCCTGTTTGCGCGTGCGTGTCTGCTGCGCCAGCCACTGATTAAAAATCCCCAAATCCTCGGTGTAATTCATGGGCGTCACGTAATCCACCAGTCCGATGTTGATCCACGACTCCCAATCCTGCCCCACCGCATCCAAGCACGAGGGATATTTGCCGAACACAGCCGCGGTCAATACCTTGCCCGGTGCATCGCGCTTGAGAGTCCGGCGCACGTTTTGGACGAAATCGGAGACCTGTTCTGCCCGCCAACGCATGAATTCAGCCCGTAGCGCACCGCTCTTCACATCCTCTGGCCAGTCGGCCGCACGTCGGCCCGTGGCCTTCTCGAACCGCGCCTTGACGGTTGGCCCGAGACTCGACACGAAATCAGGATAGCGCACGAAATCGAGATGGATGCCGTCCACCTTGTAATTCACCGCCATCTCGCGCACGGCGTTCACCAGATAGGCCCGCACCTCCGGCACCGCCGGGTCGAGCCAGTTGCGCGGCGAGCCGTCCGCGTTTGTTAACAGCCAGCCGCGCTTACGAAAAATATCAAGGCGCTCTGCCGTCGCCTGCTCGGTCGAGAAACAGAGCAGCCACGCATGCACACGCAGCCCGAGCGGTTTGGCGGCCGCCACACACGCCGCAAGCTGGTCCCCCTGCTCGTCGAAGACGCGTGAGCGCGGCAACACCCCGCTGGCATAGTGCGCAAAAGCCGCACCCGCTACGTTGACGTAGAGATCCGAAATCCCCGCGTTCTTGAGCAGCTTACAGGTACGCCCCCAGTCACCCGGATAGAGGCCCCTTCCCGAGTGGTCCCAGACCGCGCGGATCTCACCTTTTCGTGCGGGTTGCAAGATTCCATAGACCTCGTACATGCGCTCGTGCAGGTCACTCGCCACCTGCCACGCCTCATACCCTTTGCCCGCCGCCAACAACTGAGTCGCTTCGCGCTCTTTCTGCAGCGCGCTCTGCGCAGCGCCGACCGCGCGCTTACGCCGTTCGGGCTCGTTCACCTTTTCGGCCAGCGCCACCATGCCTGCCGCGCCGCCCGCGCCGCCGGTACGCTTCGCATTCTGCAACACGCGTGACGCCGCCGGCTGCCACAGCGAAGGATCGTGAGCAGCGGCCAACGCCAGCAGCAGCCGTCCCTTGGACTCCGCCTCGCCGTCGGCCAAAAGCACGTGCGTCATCCAGTATCCTGCCGGCGAGGAGACCCAGGCCGGCTCGCCCGTCTGCCGCCCCTGGCGGTCATACCACCAGGCCAAAACCTGCGAGCGCCCCGCAATCGGCTGCACCAAGAAGAGATTTTGCGAGGTCTGCAAGATGGCGTCCGGCACACCGCGCGGGCGCTCGCCGACAAAGCGCATCTGTGACCAACGCCCGTCCGTCGACCCCTTCTGATAGCCCATGGCCTGCACGCCGATCAGTGCGGCCAGCGCTGGCGAAGAGGAATAACACACGATCAGCTTACCGCCCCGGCCCACAAAGGCCGTCAGCGCACTCATCTGCGACGCGTTCGGCAGCGCAAGATAGACCAACACCGCGACCTTTTTGCCCGCCAGCGCCTTCGGAAGGTCAGCGTCATCCGTCAGCACCGCCTCAACCCCGGCTTCGCGGTACCAGCGTTCCACATGGCGCGCCAGAGCCAGCGCGAACCGACGCTCGCCGACGGCGACCGCCTCACTCCCCTGGATCACCGCCACGGGCGCGGCCCGCACAGCCAAAGCAGCCAAAACAAAGATAATCGACAGCCATCGTTTCATGAGTATCCCCGGATCATTGAAAGCGCGTATAGTAACCGTTTTCCGTGCCACTTTCCACCTTGGATATCAGTCATAGGTGAGATTGGGTAAGATTAAATTACGTTGCCCTAGCAATGACGCTTGGACCTGCGGACGGCTCGGGGATCCGTCCCTACCGGACGCGGCCACACACGCCGCGAAAATGGTCAGCCTCCGCATGCAAGGTGCGCTACCGGGACGCCACGAGACGGATACCCGAGCCCTCTTCCCGTTGCGGCGGATTCTCTATTGCCTATTACGGTTTATCGAATGTATCATGTCGCCCGCATGAAAAACTGGAAAGTGCTTTTCGTTAAACCGCGCACGGAGAAGAAGGTCACCGAGTATTGTGCTCTTTATGACATTCCCTTCTACCTTCCGCTACGCGCGAAAACACGTATCGCGCAGCGTCGTAAAGTCACTGTCATGCTGCCCCTTTTCCCCGGTTATGTCTTTGCGCGCTTCGATCCGGCGCAGCGCCTCACCCTGATGCAGACAAATCTCCTGGTCCGCATTCTTGAACCCTCCAACCCGCGCCAGATGCTGCGCGACCTGATCATGGTCCGCCGGGCGCTCAAAGCCGACCCCGAGCTCAAGCCCGCCAAGCTGTTGGCTCAAGGCCGGATGGTGCGCATTATCGGCGGTCCTTTCATGGGTGTCGAAGGCCGCATTGCCCGTATGGCAGGCACACTGAACGTCGTGTTGAACATCGACATGATCGGCCAAGCGGTCTCTGTCACAGCTAAAACTGACCAAGTCGAGCTCCTGTAAACCATTGCCGCCCGTTCGCCGTTTTGTTATAAATTATGTTGTGTTTCACCTGTTCAGGTATATGTCGTTTTCTGAACCCAAAAATCCCAAAAACCCTGAGCCCTGAGACCACATGACAGAAAGGCTGGATGCTATGGATGCGTTACTCGATTTGCTGAAAAAAAATGCGCGGGAATCAGATGCGATCCTCGCGAAAGAGCTGAACACCTCGGCGGAGGATATTCGAGCGCGTATTGCGGCCTATGAGCAGGACGGCGTCATCCGCGGCTTTCAGGCTGTATTGAACACCGACCGCCTCGAGTCCAGCGACGTGCGTGCGGTGATCGAACTGCGGATCCGTCCCGAACGCGAGGGCGGCTTTGACCGCATCGCGACGCGTATCAGCAAGTTTCCGCAAGTGGAATCCATGTTTTTGATGTCCGGCGGGTTTGACCTCCTGCTCTTCGTAAAAGGCCACAGCCTGCAGGAAGTCGCCAACTTCGTCAGTGCCCGCCTGGCCCCTCTCGACGGCGTGCTCTCGACAGCCACCCATTTCATGCTCAAAACATACAAGGACCAAGGTGTCCTTATGGAAAGTGAACCCCATGACGACCGTCTCCAAGTCTGCCCGTGATTTCATCGCCCCGCATGTGCGTGGCCTTCCCAAATCCGGCATCCGCGATTTCTTCGACATCGTCGCCAGTCGGAAGGATGTGATTTCACTCGGCATCGGCGAGCCTGATTTCCAAACCCCGTGGCATATCCGCGAGAAGGCCATCGAGTCCATCGAACGCGGCGTCACGCGCTATACGTCGAACCTTGGCACACCCGAGTTGCGCAAGGCGCTCGCAGAGTATATGCGCGACTCCTTCCGCGCGGAGTATGACTGGAAAACCGAGATTCTCGTGACTGTTGGCGTCAGCGAGGCGTTCGACATCGCTCTCCGCGCCATTCTCTCGCCCGGGGACGAGGTTCTTTACCACGAGCCCTGCTTCGTCTCCTACGCCCCGCTCATCCGCATGGCTCACGGCGTACCCGTGGTCGTTGAGACTTTCCGCAAGGACGAATTCCGGCTGACGGTGGCCGAGCTGGAAAAAAAGGTCACTCCCAAGACGCGGGCCTTGCTGCTTAGCTTCCCGAATAACCCGACCGGTGCCACGCTTGATCCTGCGGACGTGGAGGCCTTGGCCGATTTCGCGATCCGGCATGATCTGGTGGTCATCTCCGATGAGGTTTATTCAGAACTCACTTACGAGGGCGGCCGAGCCACCTTTGCAGCGGTGCCGCGCCTGCGCGACCGTCTGATCTTTCTCAACGGCTTCTCGAAAGCCTGGTCCATGACCGGCTTCCGCCTCGGCTATGTCTGTGCCCCTGCGCCGCTGACCGATGCCATGATGAAGATCCACCAGTACTGCATGATGTGCGCCTCGTCGACGAGCCAGGTCGCCGGACTCGAAGCGCTCAAGCATGGTGATGCCGACGTTGTGGAGATGCGCGACTCCTACCACCAGCGCCGAAACTTCGTCGTCGCCTCGCTCAACGAGATGGGGCTCGACTGTTTCATGCCGCGCGGCGC
>JBBRJN010000188.1:0-6540 GCA_038219365.1 Kiritimatiellia bacterium
GCCGTGCAGGAAGAGAACTCCGCCACGCGGCGGCGAGGTCCCCTGGATATCGAAAATTCCGCGGACCGTTGGTCCTGTTGTAAGGTTAAAAAATTCCTCGCAAGGTGTCGTGCCGCACAGGCTTGGACACGTGACCGGGGCTGCGGAGCTCGCTACTAAACGCGAGGCGAGCCAGCCGGCGGTTTCGGCGATGAGAGCCGTGAGTTCCACATGCCCCACCGTGTTCCAGAAGGGAGGAAAACGCAGAGCGAGGGTGGTTACGTCAGACGCGCGAGCGGCGTAGCTGGCAGCGGTCTTCTCGTCATGTCCGCCAGAGACCAAGAGCGTGGGCACGGCGGCGACGAGTAGGGGCGCGAGGGTTTGCGCCCACGCGTAGAAAGCGCCGGAGACGGGATAGCCGTCGAGATCGACGGTTTCGCCGTTTTGCAACCTGGCTTCCAGCGCGGCGCGGCTCTCTTGGGCTTTGCCGTAGGCGACCATGTCGTTCACCATGCGGCGTTGCAAAAGCTGACGAAGGAAGTCGGGGCCCGTCACGGGCGACCACAGGACGAGCGCTGCGGTATCGGGGTGTCTGTCCGCGAGACGCGTTGCCAAGAGTGCGCCGCTGCGCACGCCCACTACCGCGCGTGGCGCTTGGGGGAACGCGTGGATTAGCCAAGCAAGGGCCGCCTCGCAGTCCGCTTCAAAGGTTTGTGGCGGTGTTGTCTCAAACGCACCCTGTGAATCGCCGCAGCCGGTGAAGTCGAAGAGCAGCGAGGCGATATTGTGCTCCGCCAGCGTGCGTGCGGTCTGGACAAGGACCGGTAGCGCGCCTTTACGCTCCTCGACAAAAGGAGGCACCAGCAACACAGCGGCGTTGACTGTTTCCGGCAAGAAGCATGAGGCGGCCAAGGCGTGGCCGTCGGCAAGCAGAAAAAAGGCGTGTTGTGTCCAAGCGCTCAAGCGATATCCCCGGATTAGAGTCGTATACTTGATCGGAAGTATATGCGATAACGGGACGGATTACGAATAGGAAATAAGCAGAGCTTTCTGTATAATCAGAGCCTTTGGAGGATGCTGGATATGCCGTTGTATGAGTTCTACTGTGAGCCGTGTCACACGATTTTCACGTTCCGCTCCTCGCGGGTTGATACCGTGACTTTGCCCCTGTGTCCGCAGTGCGGAACGAAGCTGAAGCGTGAGGTCTCCTCCTTTGCGCACATTGTGCGCGGCAAGGCGCAGGAGGCCGCTGAGCCCGCGTGTGTCGGCGGCGAGGACGCCACGGGCCGCATGGACCAGGTTCTGGCGCAGATGGGAGAACGCATGCAGGCGCTGGAGGATGACGAGGCTGACCCGCGCGAGGCGGTGAAAGTGATGAAGGAGCTGGCGTCGGCGGGCGGCCTGCATTTCAACAAAGAGGTGCAGGAGGCGATGGCGCGGATTGAGGCAGGCGAAGACCCCGAGAAGATCGACGAGGAGTTCAGCGAGGTGTTCGATACCGAGAATCCGTTTGCGGACGGGGACGAAGGCTCCGGAAAAGCCGGTGCGGGATGGCTGCGCCGGTTGCGCGGGCCGAAGCGTGACCCCATGTGGCACGATTTAATCTGAGAGGGCTTGCGCATGATGGCTGTGCTTGGAAATCCGGTGTTATGGGCGGTCGCAAGCGCTGTTCTCGCCTTCAATCTGCCGTTCGGATACTGGCGGGCGGGTGTCCCCCAATTTTCCCGCGCGTGGTTTCTCGCGGTGCATCTGCCGGTGCCCGGCGTGGTTGCGCTGCGGCTGCTGTGCCGCCTTGGCTGGCACCCGCTGACCTTTGTGGTGCTGGTCGGCGCTTTCTTTATGGGCCAGCTTCTCGGGGGCCTTCTGCGGGCGAAGAGCGAGACCCAGCAATTCTAATTAAGGCTAAGAAGCGCCTCACGGCGCCACTACGAACAGGAGAACGCTAGGCGCTTCCGTTTGTAGCAAGTGGGCCCGTGAGGGCCTTCCCTCAGCGTGCGTCCAGCCATATTTAGAATTGCTGGTCCAGCCGGACTTTGCTTGTAAAGGCCCGCTGGTTTTTTCTATACTGTGCGCGTTTTTTAAGAACCCAAAAGTGTTTGAAGGAGTGACTATGAGCAAGCAAGTGAAGAAGGTTGGTATTCTGACGGCGGGCGGCCTTGCGCCGTGCTTGAGTTCGGCGATCGGTTATGTCATCGATGAATACACCCGCGTGGCGCCGGAAGTGGAGATTATCGGGTATATCAACGGGTACATGGGCTTGCTCAAGGGCCAGAGCATCACGGTCACGCCCGAGATCCGCAAGAACGCGCTTTTCCTGACCGAGCATGGCGGCAGCCCGATCGGCAACAGCCGCGTGAAGCTCACGAACGTCAAGGACTGCGTGAAACGCGGGCTGGTCAAAGAGGGGGAGGACCCGCAAAAGGTGGCGGCGGACCAACTCGTGAAGGACGGCGTGGATGTCCTGCACACGATCGGCGGCGATGACACCAACACGGCTGCGGCTGATCTGGCGGCCTATCTCGCCAAGAATGATTATGGGCTCACGGTGGTCGGTTTGCCCAAAACGATCGACAACGATGTGTTCCCGATCCGTCAGAGCCTCGGCGCGTGGACGGCTGCGGAAGAGGGAGCGAAGTTTTTTTCCAATGTTGTGAAAGAGAACACCGCCAATCCGCGCATGCTGATCGTGCACGAGGTCATGGGGCGCAACTGCGGTTGGCTCACGGCGGCCACGGCGGCGGCGTATCGTCAGCTGACGGAAGGGCGTAACTATCTGCCGGAGTTTGGCCTGACCCGTGACCGTGAGGACGTGCACGCCGTGTACGTGCCGGAAATGGCGTTCGACGTAAAGGCTGAGGCTGCGCGTTTGCGCGAGGTCATGGACAAGAATGACAGCGTCAACATTTTCGTCTCCGAGGGCGCGTGCGTGGAGGCCATCATCGCTGAGCTGGAGTCTAAGGGCGAGTCGGTCCCTCGCGACGCGTTCGGCCATCCGCGTCTGGATAAGGTGAACGTGGGCGGTTGGTTCGCCAAGCAGTTCGGCGAGATGCTCGGTGCCGAGAAGACGATCGTGCAGAAGAGCGGTTACTTCAGCCGCGCGGCGGCGCCCATTGCCAAGGACAAGGAGCTGATCCAGGCGTGTGCTAAGAAGGCGGTCGAATGCGCGCTGGCGGGCGTCGGCGGCGTGGTCGGCGAGGACGAGGACAAAAACGGCGAACTGCGCGCCTGCGAGTTTTCTCGCATCAAGGGCGGCAAGCCTTTCGATCTTGAAACGCCGTGGTTCACCGCTTTGCTGAAGGCCATCGGTCAGCCCAAAGGCGCCGCCGTGGCGGTGAAGCACTAGACCCTTAATTTTCCTTCGTTTGGCCTTGCCAACCGAGGGGAGAATCGTATAAAGTACCACACGTTTTTTAGCTCGTATGGTGGAATTGGCAGACACGCTACCTTGAGGTGGTAGTGCCGAAAGGTCTGGGGGTTCGAGTCCCTCTACGAGCACCATCATTTGAACCGCGTAATCCATTACTTAGTAATCGGTTACGCGGTTTTTTATTTATTTATTTTGACTGCCACTGAAGATTTCCTAGCGGTTTAAGAGGGTGCCAGGAGAGAAACAGGGGACGTGTCGGGATAACGGGATATAAGGGGCTCGTTCGGTCGGCAACGCGGCCTTGACCGTCGCGTACGCTACGGACTTAGCGGAGCGAAAGGGCGACTGAGAGAACGGAAACACCCTCACGGGCGCACAACCCGGCCTTCTGGGCCAATTAGCACCCCGCGTTTTATTGAAAAGAATACGAGGCGGATACGATAATTAGGGTTGACGGTATTTAAGTAATCAAATACTGTAATATCAATTAAACGAGTCAGGCTCGCTCCGGTTTTCCGGTTCCGGCGGAGGGGGGGATGAGGCATGACCGCGACAGTGAACAAAGAAACCTGTAGGGGATGAGACATGTCTAATCAGGAACGGCTAATCATCATCGGCAACGGCATGGCCGGCGGCAAACTGGCTGAGGAGCTTGTGGCGCGTGACAGGGAGCGCTACGCCATCACCGTCGTCGGAGACGAGCCCAACGGGAACTACAACCGCATCAAGCTGGTGGTCAAACTCAAGGAGCCGGACTTGCCTGACCTGTTCCTTAATCCGCCGGAATGGTATGTTCAAAACGGCATCAGGATACTCTTGGGCCAGCCCGTCATGGGCCTTGACCAGTCAGCCAAAACCGTGACGCTCGCGGATGGGCAGACGCTGCCGTATGACAAGCTGGTTCTGGCCACGGGATCGCGCCCGATCGTGCCGCCCATGAAAGGGCTGGACTTGCCGGGCGTCTTCACCCTGCGAAGGCTGGAGGACGTGGACCGCGTATGCGCCTTTTTGCGGGACAAGAACGAGGTGATGGTGGTCGGCGGCGGCCTTCTGGGTCTGGAGCTGGCCCTGATGTTGCGCCTGCTGGGCAAACAGGTCACCGTCTCCCACCTCATGCCGACCCTGATGGAAATGCAGCTTCCTGAAGCGGCGGGAAACTATCTCAGGCGGCATCTTGAAGCCTTAGGCATCCGGTTCGTGACCGGCACCTACATCACCGAATTGATGGGCTCGACCGCCGGCGTGGCGGAGGCACTGTTCAAGGATGGAAGTTCCATCACGACGGATGCGGTGTTTTTCAACTGCGGCATCCGTCCGAACACGGACTTGGCACGCGGGGCGGGCCTGACCTTCAACAAGGGGATTGCCGTCAACGAGCGCCTTCAGACCAGCGACCCCTCCATTTTCGCCTGCGGCGAGTGCATCGAATATCAGGGCCGGATCTGGGGGCTGGTGGCACCTGTGTACGAACAGGCCCGCACGCTGGCAGCTATCCTCTGCGGCGAAGACACCGTTTACACGCCCTCCCCTCCGACGCCCACCCGCCTCAAATCGGACATTCCCGTCATCAGCATGGGAAAATTCAAACCGGAGGCGGACGACGAAGTCACGCTTTTCACCGACCCTGCCACGGCCACATTCAAGCAGCTGATCATCCATAACGACACCTTGGTAGGGGCCGTGATGGTCGGCGGGTGGGATTCAAAATAGATGATGGTGGAGAGGCATTCAGACGGGGGATTGTGTACCCGTCACGCAACGTGTAGCGTTTTCAACAACTTTTCGCTTGCGGAGTTCTTTTTTTGTGATATATTAGAGTCTTCATAACAGAAGACATTAGGAGACACCATGACCGAACGAGAGATCATCGTCGAAATGCGCGGCATCCTGAACGAGGTCCGGGCCATCGGCCCGTGCCTGGACGGGCACCTGCTGGCGAACAAGACCAACAGGTACACGAAAAAGGACGGCAGCGTCTCCGTCTATCCCGCGCCGCCCGTCCTGCAGTACAGGGTCGGGCCCGGCAAGCGCAGGTCGAGACGCGTTCCGGCGGGGAAGGTCGCCGAGATCGGGCGGCTGCTCGAGGCCGGCAGACTCTACCGGGGGCTGATGGAGCGCTACACGGCACTCGCGGCGGAACTGGCGCTCTCGTCAAAAAAAAAGCCCTGACGCCGGCGTTCCCGGCACCCGTCATGGCGAACGTCGAGGACGTGCTGCTCGACCTGCACGCCGCGGTCACCGTGTGCGGCCCTGCGGCGTTCCCGCCCGGACTCGGCCAACTTGACGAACGGCTCGAGCGGGCGGCGCGCAAAGACCTGGCCCACCTCCTGGCGTCCATCCTCGGCACCGTCGGACGGGCCGCGCCGCACGGCACACCCGACGGGTTCCGTGAGACCGGCGCGGACACGCTCTTCGGCCACGTGGATTTTCTTTGCGCCTACTACGGGCCCGACCCGCAGGGGATGACGCGCCAAGCCCGCCGGGCGCGGGAGCGCGCGGCCGCCAAAGGAAAGAGGCTGCGGAAGAACGGTGACTTCCGGCGCGCCGGAGGGGCCGGTGCGGCCTTCCCGCTGAAGGACGCTCTCGGCCTGCGCGACGGCATGACCCCGGCCCTCGCGGACCGCCTGCAGCGCTCGGCCGTGACGGCGGGCTCCTTCGCCGAGGGCGCGTCCCTGCTCGCGCTGCTCGCGGGCGTACACCTGTCCGAATCCACCTTCCGGCGCAGGGCGCTCGCCGCGGGCTCGCGCGCGCTGGCGGCGCAGGAGAGCCCCGCCGCGTGGGTGCCCGAGCCCCTGCTGCCCGCCTGGCTGCTGGCCGCGACCTCGCCATCCGTCCCCACGCTCTACATCACGCTCGACGGCACCGGCGTGCCGTGCGTGAAGAAAGACCTGAGGGGCGTCAGGGGCAAAGGGCCGGACGGCAGGGCCAAGAAGCTCGAGGTCAATGTAGGCGTCGTCGGCAACTACGGGCGCCTAGAAAAAAAGGGCCGTCCCGTACGCGACCCCGGCTGCGAGTCGCACATCGTCTCCCCGAAAACAGCAGCCGAGTTCGGCACGCTGCTCAGGCGCCTCGCGCTCAGCCGCGGTCTCGGCTCCGGCCGCTTCAGGATACAGGTGGTCGGCGACGGCGCCGACTGGATCGCGAACATCGTCAAGAACGCCTTTCCCGGAACCGACGTCATCTTCACCTGCGAC
>JBBRJN010000189.1:0-6539 GCA_038219365.1 Kiritimatiellia bacterium
GCTGGTTACCGATGCTTCCGGCAAGATGCCCGTGCCCTGTCGACAGGACATGGATTTCTTTAAGCGGCAGACCCAGATCGTGCTGCGCAACTGCGGGTGGATCGACCCTGAGCGCATCGGTGACGCCATTGCACGCGACGGCTATGCGGCGTTGGCTAACGTGTTGACCGAGAAGACTCCGGCAGCGGTGATAGAGGAGATGAAGACTTCCGGGCTGCGCGGACGCGGCGGAGCGGGCTTTCCGACGTGGCTCAAATGGCATTTGGCGAGCCAGTCGCCAGATCAGGTGCGGTATGTGCTTTGTAATGCCGACGAGGGCGATCCGGGTGCCTATATGGACCGCAGTGTATTAGAGGGCGACCCTCACAGCGTGATCGAAGGCATGGCCATTGCCGCGTTCGCCGTGGGTGCGCAGCAGGGTTACGTCTATGTGCGCGCCGAGTATCCGTTGGCCGTCGAACGGCTTTCGTCCGCCATCGCCCAGGCTCGTGCCTGCGGGCTGTTGGGCATGAACATCATGGGGACCCCGTTCTGCTTCGATCTGGAGATCCGCATGGGCTCGGGCGCGTTCGTGTGCGGTGAAGAGACCGCGCTGATCGCTTCCATCGAGGGCAAACGCGGCGAGCCACGTCCGCGTCCGCCATTCCCGGCGCAGAAGGGATTGTGGGGGCGTCCCACGGTACTCAACAACGTCGAGACCTATGCCAACGTGCCGGCGATCCTTTTGAAAGGCGGGGCGTGGTACGCGACGATGGGAACCCCGAAAAGCAAGGGTACGAAAGTGTTTGCCCTCGCGGGAGCCGTGCGCAATACCGGCCTGGTCGAGGTGCCGGTAGGTACGCCGTTGGGCGAGGTGATCTACGACATTGGCGGAGGTATCCGTAACAACCGTCACTTCAAGGCGGCGCAAATGGGCGGGCCTTCGGGCGGCTGCATTCCTCGCGAACACCTGAACGTGCCGCTGGATTACGAGCCGTTGGCCGAACTCGGTGCGATCATGGGGTCTGGCGGGCTGATCGTCATGGATGAGGACACCTGCATGGTGGATGTCGCGCGGTTCTTCATTGAATTCGTTCAGGAAGAGTCGTGTGGCAAGTGCGCACCCTGCCGTGTGGGCACGCGCCGCATGCTTGAAATTTTGGAGCGCATCTGTGCAGGCAAGGGTGAAATGGCCGATATTGACCGGCTGATCGACTTGGGTCAATTCATTAAGACCGCCTCGTTGTGCGGACTCGGGCAGACGGCGCCGAACCCGGTGCTGTCGACGATCCGTCACTTCCGCCACGAATACGAAGAGCACATTCGTGACCGCCACTGCCGGGCGGGTGTTTGCGCGGGTTTGGTGCGAGCGCCGTGCTTGAGCGCGTGCCCGGTGGGCGTGGACGTGCCGGGTTTCGTGTCGCTGGTAGGCGAAAAACGCTACGCCGAAGCGTTGCGGCTGCATCGTGAGAAGAACCCGTTCGCCTCGGTTTGTGCGCGGGTTTGCTTCCACACGTGCGAGGACAAGTGCCGCCGCGCTTCGCTGGATGAACCCGTCGCGATCCGCGGCGTTAAGCGTTTCATGGTTGACCAGGAGGTGACCATTCAAGTGCCGGAGGTGCACGAGGACGCGGCTAACGCGAAGCGCAAAATCGCGATCATCGGCGCGGGGCCGGCGGGGCTTTCCTGCGCTTATTTCTTGGCCCGTCTGGGATATCACCCCGAGGTGTTCGAGGCTGAGGCGCGCCCCGGAGGTATGTTGGTGCAGGCGATTCCCGCCTATCGGCTGCCGCGCGAAGAATTGGCGCGCGAGGTCCGCATGATTGAGCACATCGGCGTGACCCTTGAAACCGGACGCGCGCTGGGGCGCGATTTCTCGCTGTCCGAGCTGCGCGAGAAAGGTTACGAGGCCGTCTTTCTTGCGGTGGGCGCTCCGCTGGGCACGGTGCTCGACGTGCCGGGCGCGAACGCGCAAGGTGTGACCGAAGCCATGCAGTTTTTGCGGCAATACAACATCCGCGGTTCGGTACCGGTCGGTAAACGCGTGGCGGTCATCGGTGGCGGCAATGCTGCGATCGACGCCGCGCGCACGGCGATCAGGTTAGGCTCTGAGAGTGTCACCGTTCTCTACCGAAGGACGAGGGAGGAGATGCCGGCCTACGCCGAAGAGATTGAGGAGGCGCTGCAAGAGGGTGTCACCTTACGCACGCTGGTTCACCCCGAGTCGTTTGATGTCAAGAACGGTAACGTCACGGGTGTGCGCTGTCACGCGATGAAACTGGGCGAGTTCGACCGCTCAGGGCGCCGGCGTCCCGAGGATGCGTCAGAGGCGTCATGCGAGGTGTTGCCGGTTGACCAGGTGATTGTCGCGATCGGTCAGGCGTTGGACGTGAAGGCGCTGAGCGGCTCTGTGGAGGTGGAACGAACGCCGCGCGGTTGGGTCAGGGCCGATCCGCGTACGGGCGCTACCTCGGTGCCGTGGCTCTTTGCAGGTGGCGATGCGGTCACCGGACCTTCGTCCGTGGCGGATGCCATTGCAGCGGGTGAGCGCACGGCGGTGGTGATCGACACCCTGCTGTCGGGCGCGGAGCATGCCTTCTGGCGCGGCTACCACGATGCGGGTGCCAGCTTCGATCCGGCGGTCGATCCGGTAACCTATGCGCGTGAGCGTCTGCAAACCATTTCGCTGGAGAAACGGCGGCAGAACTTTACCGAAGTTGAGCAGCCTTGGAGTGAAGGCACTGCCATACGTCAGGCGAAGCGGTGCCTGCGTTGCGATTATGGCAAACAGCCGTGTGAACATGCGGGAACGGAGGCGAAGTCATGCTGAACGTCACGATCAACTCTCAGAAGATTCAGGTGCCGGAAGGGTCAACTGTCCTTCAGGCTGCGCGACAGACAGGGATTTCGATTCCCACGCTCTGTAACATGGAGAAGCGAGAGGCGATTGGCGCGTGCCGCGTCTGTCTTGTTGAAGTCGAGGGCGCACGCACGCTACAGGCGGCCTGTTCTACGCCCGTCCATGAGGGCATGGTCGTTCGCACGAACAGTGCGCAGGCGCGTGCCGCGCGGCGGCAGGTATTGGAAATGCTGTTGTCGGAGCATGATGGCAATTGCCCGACGTGTGACCGCAGCGGTGATTGTGAACTGCGGGCGCTGGCCGAGGAGATGGGGGTCACGAAGGTGCCTTTCGAGGGCCTCCGCGCCAAACCCCACATCGACAACTCAACGCCGGCTTTGGTGCGCGACAATTCCAAGTGCATTAAGTGCCGCCGGTGTGTCACCGTCTGCGGCGAGGTGCAGGGGGTGGGTGCGCTCTTCCCGCAGGGACGTGGCTTTCAGACCGTGATCGGTCCGGCCTTCACGCGCGATCTCGAGGGAGTTGCCTGCGTGCAATGCGGTCAGTGCGCGGCGATCTGCCCGGTCGGTGCGATCGTCGAAAAAAGTTGCATTGCGGAGGTGTGGAAGGCGATTGAAAACCCGAGCCTGCATGTGATCGTGCAGACCGCGCCGGCCATCCGCGCGGCTTTGGGCGAGGCCTTTGGCTATGCGCCTGGCACGCGTGTCACCGGCAAAATGGTGTCGGCCCTGCGGCATCTCGGCTTCGACGGGGTTTTCGACACCAATTTCACGGCCGACCTCACCATTCTTGAGGAGGGCACGGAACTGCTCACGCGGCTGAAGACGGCGTTGGTGGACAAACAGCCGGTCGCGCTGCCGATGTTCACGAGTTGTTCGCCGGGGTGGATCAACTTTGCGGAGTTCTACTTTCCCCAGTTTCTGCCCAACATCTCCACCTGCAAGTCGCCGCAGCAGATGTTCGGTGCGGTGGCCAAGACTTACTACGCGCAAAAGATCGGGCGCAAGCCGGAAGAGATCGTGGTGGTTTCGGTGATGCCGTGCACGGCTAAAAAGTTTGAGGCGCAGCGGCCCGAGATGGCGTCCAGTGGCGTGAGAGATGTGGATTATGTGCTCACCACGCGCGAACTGGCGAAGATGATTAAGGAGGCCGGCATCGACTTTAAGGCGCTGCCCGACTCGCCGATGGACGCGCCGCTTGGGCTTTCTTCGGGCGCAGCGGACATTTTCGCCAACACCGGTGGTGTGATGGAGGCCGCGTTGCGTACGGCCTACGAGATTGTGACCGGGCGAGAGCTTCCGGTGAAGAATCTGCACGTCGATGCGATCTCAGGTTTGGCCGGAGTGAAGGAGGCTGCGCTGACGATCACGGGCACAAAGGCGGAGTGGTCTTTCCTCGAAGGTGTTGAGTTGAAGGTGGCGGTCTCGCATGGCCTGGGCAACACACGCCGTCTGCTGGAGCACATCAAGGCGAACGGGTCACCTTATCACTTCATTGAGGTGATGACCTGTCCCGGCGGATGCATCGGCGGAGGAGGCCAGCCGCGTTTCACGGATGACTCGGTGCGTTTGCAGCGCATCGCGGCCATCTACAGCGAGGATGAGAGCAAAAAGATTCGCAAATCGCACGAGAACCCGGATATTCAGAAACTGTACGCGGAGTTTCTTGGAACGCCGCTCGGCGAGAAGTCGCATCACCTCCTGCACACCCATTACGCTCACAAAGTGAAGTAGAACGTGCTTTGCTCGCATGTACGCCGCTACCGGAAGAGGAGCCGGTAGCGGTTTTGTTTTAGGGGCGAAGGTCGTTGAGGTCGAAGCCATACGTCGCACAGGCGGCCTTGCTGAAGTCCTGCGGCAGATGCTCGCTCAGGTTGAGCCGGTTGCCGTTGGGCACGTGCAGCGAGATGCCGGTCGCGGTCAACATCAGCCGAGGATGGCCTTGCCGGAGACTTGGGGCGCCGTAACGGTCATCCCCCGCGATAGGGTGTCCGATGCTGTAAAGATGGACGCGGAGCTGATGTCGGCGCCCCGTGAGCGGATGAAGACGTACCAGCGAGAAGCTTGGGCTCCGTTTCAGAACCTCGTAGCGCGTCTCAGAGGGTTTGCCCTTGGCGTCGTCGACGCCCATGCGCCCGGAGCCGAACTCGCGCAGCGGCCGACAGATGAGACCGTGGTCGGCTGAAACCGCGCCGTGAACAACGGCAAGATACGTCTTATGAACCTGACGGTGTTCAAACGCGGTGTTCAGGAAACGGTGCGCGGCCGCCGTGAGTGCGTAGAGAATCACACCGCTCACGTCCTTGTCAAGACGGTGAACCGGGAACACGCGCTGTCCCAACTGCTGTGCAAGCAAAGCGCTGAGGCAGGCATGATCCTCAGCACCTTCAGGGGTTGCCGCCACGCCGACGGGTTTCATCACCGCCACGCAATCCGTGTCCTGGTAAAGAATCGCGATCATTTGAGCTAGGCACGAAACGACGAAAGCGCGCCGAAGTCCAGTGTCGAGAAATAGTCCGCAGGTGTTTCCGCGCGGCGGATCTGCACCACGCTGCCGTCTTCGCGCAGCAGCAACTCGGACGAACGCAACTTGCCGTTATATTGGAATCCCATGGCATGGCCGTGAGCGCCTGTGTCATGGATCACCACCAGGTCGCCGGGCTCAAGCGCCGGTAACGGGCGGTCGATCGCGAACTTATCATTGTTCTCGCAGAGCGACCCGGTCACGTCGTAGACCGTGTTGCACGGCAGATCCGCTTTCGCAGGTACGGAGATGTGATGATACGCGCCATACAGCGCCGGACGCATGAGGTTCGCCATGCAGGCATCGAGTCCGGCATAGGCCTTGTAGGTTTTTTTGATGTGCCGCACGCGCGAGACGAGATAGCCGTAGGGCCCGGTGATCATGCGCCCGCACTCCATGTAGAGCTTGAGTGCCGGATGGCCTTTGGCGAGCAGACGAGACGCATAGGCAGCGCGTACGCCCTCGCCCACGCGCTCGAGATCGACCGCCACCTGTTCTGGGCGATAGGGGATGCCGATGCCGCCCCCGATGTTGATGAAGTCGAACGTGATGCCAAGCTCGCCTGAGAGCGCGACCACCAAGTCGAACAAAATTTCGGCCGTGTCGATGAAATACTGTGGGTTAAGCTCGTTCGAGGCCACCATCGTGTGCAAGCCAAAGCGTTTTACGCCCTTGGCCTTAAGCTGCCGGTAACCGTCGAAAAGCTGCTCGCGCGTAAAGCCGTATTTCGCCTGTTCAGGGTTTCCGATAATCGCGTTGCCGCCTTTCAGCGGTCCCGGGTTATAACGCAACGACACCAGCTCGGGAAGTCCCGCGCAGGCTTCAAGAAAAGAAATGTGCGAGAGGTCGTCGAGATTGATGACCGCGCCCATCGCCTTGGCTTTGATGAATTCCTCGGCTGGCGTATCGTTCGAAGTGAACATGACACTTTCGCCGGTCACACCGATCGCCTGAGACAGCATCAATTCCGGCAGTGAACTACAGTCCATTCCGAACCCCTCCTGCTTGAGAATCTGCATGAGGAACGGGTTGGGGCAGGCTTTGACTGCGAAATACTCTTTAAAGCCGGGGTTCCACGCAAAGGCGGCTTTCAGGCGGCGGGGCTTCGAGCGGCTGCCCCACCCAAACGACATAATAAAAAAAGTGTGGGAGCTTATTTAGTGGTGATAGATGATGT
>JBBRJN010000190.1:0-6518 GCA_038219365.1 Kiritimatiellia bacterium
AGGACACCCTACTTGATCCATCATGCCATACTCAACTCATTTACCACGCTTAAAAATATCAAATATCGCTTCTTGTTGGAATAGCATAATTTGGCCCGCTTTAACAGAGGGTGCGGATTCAACCTAAAAAGAGCAGTTGGATTGCGATAGCACAAACTCTTAGTCGGGTACACTTAGTCGGGTACACTTAGTCGGATACACTTAGTCCAATTGCTTAGGCATTGCTCTACAGGTATTTGCAGACTAAGAGCAGCGACTAAGCGTAACCGACTAAGGGTGGCGATCAAGGGTAGCGACGAAGTGTGCTGCACACCCAATGGGTGCACTGAAAACGGCTAAACCGTATCAGTTTATGTACCCAATTACGAGGTCCTTACGAGCATCTTAATCAACTTCGGGGCAGTTGATCTTCCGGTTTTAGGCTCAACGTCCCTACGCGGCCTGCCGTGTCAGCCGGGAGCGGATTCGAGGACCTGAGCACTTCGATCAGACGCTCGGTCCTGACAGGTTTCGAAAGGTAGTCGTCCATACCCGCCGCTAAATAGCGTTCGCGATCCCCTTTGAGAGCATGCGCGGTCATGGCGATGATCCGTGGCTGGCGCTCCGCAGGCAACTCTTTGCGGATCCGGATGGTCGCCTGTTCGCCGTCCATGATCGGCATCTGAATATCCATGAAGACAACGTCGTAGCGCGTGCGCTTAACGGCCTCAAGGGCCTCGCTCCCGTCGCGAGCCACATCGACGTTATAGCCGAGCTTATTCAGGGTGAGGACCGCCACTTTTTGGTTCACCACATTATCTTCCACCAGCAAGATCCGAAGCGGGAAAGTGCCTGCCATTTTGTCTGCCAGCGGTTTAGCCATTGCGGCTGGTCTTATCGCGGGCTCCTCCTGAACGGAACGGGGCGTAAGCGTGCTGATGAGCGCATCACGCAGTTGCGCGGAACCCACTGGCTTGGCCAAGCAAATATTGACATGCCGACCGTCCGAACCCACGCCAAAGCCGTTCGAAGGGGTCAGCAAAATAATCGGCAAACCTGCCCGGTTTGGCAGGCGGCCAATCAAATCGGCCAAATCCACCCCACTTGAGTCGGGCATTTCTGAATCGAATATGGCAACATCCAGCGGCTCTCGCCCTTTCAGCAAACCGAGTGCAGCCGTACCGGAAAGCGCCGTCACCGGCACCATATTCCATTGCAAGACCTTTTCAGATAGCTGTTCACGGCTCAGCGAGTGCGCATCGACGATCAGCACTCGTTTCCCCTCCAGCACATGAGAAGGCTCTCCATTCGGCAACACTCTTGCGTGGACATCCCCTTGTACCAAGATCGAGAAACGGAACGTGCTCCCCTTGCCCGGCACCCCCGAGCTTTCCATCGACATCGCCCCTCCCATCATCTCGCAGAGGCGCTTGCTGATCGCAAGGCCCAGCCCCGTGCCACTGAATCGCCGTGTGGTTGAGGCGTCAACCTGACTGAACGACTGGAAGAGCCTTTCTTGATCATTAACAGGAATGCCCACACCGGTATCCCGAACGGAAAACTCGAGCATAAAACGGCGGCCTCCTTGCGGCATTCCGGAGACTGAAACAACAACTTCACCCCGCTCCGTGAATTTGATCGCATTGCCCACCAAGTTGGCCAAAATCTGGCAAAGTCGCCCAGCATCGCCAATCCAATGCGTCTGCACGGCCGGGTCTATCTGACACTCCAGTTTTAGTTTCTTTTTGACCGCGTTGGGAGCCACCAGGCGAAGCGCATCATCCAGGCACTGACGCAGATCAAAAGATGACTTTTCAAGGATCATCTTTTCGGCCTCTATCTTAGAAAAATCGAGGACATCGTTGACCACCACTAGCAGTGCTTTTGCACTCGTCTGAATGGTTTGGGCATACTCCAACTGTTCTTCGTTCAAGTCCGTGTGCACCAGCAACTCAGTCATGCCAATGACACCGTTCAGCGGCGTCCGAATCTCATGGCTCATATTGGCCAAAAACTGCCCTTTTGTTTGACTGGCCTTATGCGTTTCTTTGCTCACGCGTTCCAGTTCGGCAGCCGACTGCTGCATTTTTTCAAGCGCGAGCTTTGACTCAGAAATATCCTCTAAAGTGACCACCACATGTAAGGTTCCGCCGACGGTCACGGGCTCGGCCCCCACGCGCAACCACACCGTTTGGAGCCCACCTTCGCGGCCAATCACCATCGGCATTTCAACACCATAAGCCGGCTGCCCCTCCGCAATCACCTGATCGATCACCTTGCGCATGGGACAAAATGAACACGGGGCACTGTGTCCGCAACCCCTTTTATCCAGCGCGCGGTTCGTACACCCAAAAGTCACGCCAAAGCGTTGGCCAACGAGAAGCGGCCCTTTCCCGAAGGCCAGCGAAGCCGCCGCAGAATTCAGCCGGACAATGTGCCTGTTTTTGTCGAGCACAACCGTGCCCGTCGGCGACGATACGAAATACGCACGTAGCTCGTCCCGCTCAGCCAGCAGAGCCGTTTCGCGTTGTCGCCGGACCCGCTGAACCAGGACGGTCACAACGATGATAATAAGCGACATGACAGCTAAACCAGCAATCACCCATTGATAATATAATACGGCGTGTGTCATATTCCTTCCATCAGAGTTCTCCGCTTAGTCAACACGGTTGGCTAGTCGGGTTTACAAAAACTTTTTTTATTATCTTACACTAACAGAGATTATATCAATGCTTATTTATTATAGCTCTTAATCGGCGCCCCACCCGCCAGCCGGCGCGGGGTTCGGCGTTGCGTCCGAACGAAGGCTCAGGTACACTAAAAACTCATGAAAACGAAGACGCAGGAAATCGTCCAGATGCTCGCCACGCGCTACCCGACCTTGGCGTCGCTGGCGGACACGCTCACAGGTGCCGTCGCAGCGCTTTGCGCGTGCGACCATAACAAAGGCCTGATTCTGCTCTGCGGTAACGGGGGCAGCGCCGCTGACGCAGCCCACATTACGGGTGAGCTGCTGAAAGGGTTCTGCCACCCGCGTCCGCCCAGCCCGCTGAGCCTGCTCGCGCTCAAAGCCAACCTGGAGGACGCGCCCGAGCTTGCGGCCAAACTCCAGCGGGGGGTGCGTGCGGTCAACCTCTGCGAAGCCTCGTCGATCATCACCGCCACAGCCAATGATCTTTCGCCCGAACTCATCTTCGCCCAGCAGGTCTTCGCCCTCGGACGCCCCGGCGATGTCCTCATCGGACTCAGCACCAGCGGTAACGCCCTGAACGTCACACGCGCGCTTCAGACCGCCCGCGCGGTCGGCATGCTCACCATCGGGTTCACCGGCGCGAAACCCGGGCGCATGGATCCCTATTGTGACCTGCTCTTCAAAGTTCCGGAGACCGAGACCCACAAAATTCAGGAGCTCCACCTGCCGCTTTATCACGCCCTGTGTGCCATGACCGAAGCCGAGATCTTCGGCTAGCGTGGCCCCTGCCGCAGGTCGAGGCAGACCACCTCGCCCTGCGCGTTGCGCGCATAGAGCCGCCCGCGTGACAACACGGGCGTTGTCCAGCACCGACCGGTGAGGAGCGGTATTTTCGCCAGCGGTCGATACTGGAATCTCCTTGCGCGCGCTTCATATGTGCGGCATAATGTGCGGCATCTGGAGATACGAACCATGGAAACAGCAACCATCCGAGAGGTTCAGCACAATCTGGCGGCCTATGTGCGCCGCGTTGAAAAAGGCGAGAAAATCGCGATCCGTCGGCGCAGCAAGATCGTCGCGCGTCTGGTGCCCGATGGGGATTGTACGCCGATCATTCGCACCGCCGATTGGGGCGAGGTCCGAGAACGGCGAGAGCGGCTCTGGGGTGAGAGCCGTCCACCGGGGAAACCGCTTTCGGAAATCGTGTCAGAAGCGCGAGGCGATCGCTGATGAATCTCTATTACGACACGGGCGTCTTGGTGGCGCTCTATGTGGAAGAGGTGTTCAGTTCCTCGATCAACGCGTTTGTGGAAAAGCAAGGTGTGGCGATCACCGTCAATGCCTTCCATAGGCTGGAGTTTGAAAACGCCGTCCGTTTGAAAGTCTTTCGGGGCGATATCCAACCGGAGCGTGCGAAACGGGTTCTTTGTGACGTGGACATGGACGTGGATTGCGGCCGCTTGGTCATGCGTCCCTTGGATTGGAACGAGGCTCTTGACACCGCCCGTTCTATCAGCCGGCGTGCGACGGCGCAGGTCGGTTGCCGCACCTTGGATATTCTGCATGTGGCCCTCGCACTCCAGTGGGGCTGCGGGGTGTTCGTTTCGGCCGACGCGCGCCAGCTTGAGGCGTCCGGCCGCGAGGGGCTGGACACCGTGGACGCGCGTCATTTGCGCTAAGGCAAAACACTACGGAGCACGTGAACGGCTCTTATTAGCTTGTTTCATTTCGATTACGAGCCGGGGGATGCGGGACGGACTGGGCTCTGCGAGCGAGGAGCGGAGGTGGCCTGCCGGAACGCCTTGGGCGTCAGGCCGAACATCTTCTTGAAGTGGGTTGAGAAGTGCTGCGAGGAGGAGCACCCGAGGCCGCCCGCTATCAAGGTGATGGTATCCGAAGTTTCGCTTAAGCGGCGTTTGGCCTCGTTCAGGCGGCAGAAGAGCTGAAACTGAAGCGGCGGGAAACCGGTCGCCTGTTTGAACGCGTTGATGAAGTGCGTGGGAGAAAGGGCGGCCTCCTTGGCGAGCGCGTCCAGGTTGATTTTCTGTTCCGGGTGCTCGCGGATGCGGGCGGTGATGACAGGGAGGCTCTGCTGGTCGGCCAGGTGGTACTCCCGGTGGGTCAGTTCGGCGAACTCGAAAACCAGCGTCATGCAGGCGCTGCGCAGCGCGAACGTCCGGTAAGCGCCGGCGGGCGTATCGCAGCACTTGAGCAGGCGGTGGAAGGCAGAGGCCGATCTCGAAACAGCCCGCATGCGCGTGTTCGCTCACGGTACAGCCATAGCGGACGCTCCGCGTAAACCCCAGCATCGGCACACCGGGAACGCCGAGTTCCTCAAGATTCACCATACGCCGTTGGATCGGCGCCGAGGGCTCTGTGACGGTCTTGTTCGCCATGTTGTCGTTCCGTTCTTGGCCGGAGCGCGCACGGAGGTCGCACGCCGCCTTACGGTTGAGGAACCGTGATAAAAACTAAGTTGTTGCCCCTACATCGCCCTACGGGAGAGGACCGTAAACCCGTAACCCCTGGAACCTCTCATCACGCTCTGAAAAGGGCGCCGAGTTTCTTGCCGAGCAGCAGGCTGCTGCCCGCGATGGTGACGGTCAGGAACACCATCGCCCAGACCCCGAGTGCGGCGGCAAGATAACGTCCAATGCCCACGAGTTGGAAGAGTTCGAAGATGGTTTTCGTGATTGGATAATATTCCATCTTCTGCGCCAGCATCAGGCTGTCCGAGACCTCCAGCATACTGAAGGCGAAGGCCAGCAGCGTGCCGGCAATCAAGTTGGCCATGATCAGCGGCAACGTGATGCGGCGCAGGGTCACCAGCGGCGATGCGCCCAGATTCGCGCCCGCCTCTTCGAGCGTCACCGAGGTCTGCTGCAGGCCCGCGACGGCCGCGCGCACCATGTAAGGCAGCCGCCGCACGGCGTAGGCGATCACCAGAAAAAGCGTGGGGTTCACGCGCACGTCGATCAGCGCGGCCAGCGCGGGGTGGGCTTTGACAAACGGGTGCGAGGCCAGTGTGGTGCTGACGGCGATGAAGCCGAACGCCATCACCAGCCCCGGCACGGCCAGCGGAAGCATGGACAACGTATCGAGCACGCCGCGCGCCCGGATGCGCGACCGCACCACCACCCACGCCACCGCGACACCGATCAGGAGGTTGAAGAAGACGGCCAAGGACGAGAAAAACAGGCTGTTGCGGATGGCGTCGAGCGTCATGGCGTGGCCCAGCGCTTCGGCGTAGTTCGCCGTGGTGAACTGTGCGGGCAAGAGGGTTCGGTACCAAGAGCCGGGGACCGAGAAGCTCGTCAGGAGAACGCCCACATGCGGGGTCAGCGCCAGCACGGTCACGATGATAAAAGGCAGGGTCACGAACAACCCTGTTATGCCTCGCGCCTCTCGCGGCTGGTGTGCCGTGGCGGCTTTGGACTGCATCGCGTACGCTTGGCCGCCGAAGAGCAGGCGGCTGAGGCCGTAGAGGACGACGCTGGCAAAAAGCACGACCGTGACCAGCGCATAAGGGAAGGGGCTGGCGCTGATCTCTTTAAGCTCGTCGTAAACCTGAACCGCCGCGCAGCGCGTGTAGTTCATGATGAGCGGCGTGCCCAGCTCCGTGAAGCAGGCGATGAAGACCAGCGTGCAGCCGGCGAAGAGGCCGGGCATGACCAGCGGAAGCGTGATCCGCCGAAAGCGTGTCCAGCCGTTGGCTCCCAAGTTCTGCGCCGCCTCTTCCAGCGCGGGGTCGATGTTGGCCAGCGCGGCCGCGACGTTGAGGTAGATGATCGGGTAAAACGCCAAGGACTGCAACAAGACCACGCCGAGGTAGCGCGACTGACCGAAC
>JBBRJN010000191.1:0-6517 GCA_038219365.1 Kiritimatiellia bacterium
GAGAATGGAGAGTACCTCGCCGGCATTTGAAAAAGGATTACCGGCAGGATCTTGTCCGACCCTGTTGACCAGCGTGATGAACCGTTGTCTTAAAGCCTCGTCCTCACCGATCAGCAGAACCAGTTTCTTCTGCTGGAAGAAAGGGGCACGCAACAAAGCTTCTGTGTGATAAAACAGGCAGCAATTTTAATTTTGGCATGACACGCACAGAGGGAAGGCCCTCACGGGCCCACTACAAACGGAAACGCTGGGCTTTCTCCTGTTTGTAGTGGCACCGTGAGGCGCTTCTTTGCCATAATTAAAATTGCTACAAACGGAAACGCTGGGCTTTCTCCTGTTTGTAGTGGCGCCGTGAGGCGCTTCTTTGCCATAATTAAAATTGCTGTAAAACAGGTGTCTGCCGCGCACGATTCGGCTAACATGATTCAATTATTTGAAAAAAGACAGGCGGTCTTTATATGAAAAATGGTTTTTTTCTAGGAATGTTGTTCACCTGTGTCGCGTGTATGGCCGCAGAGGACGGGCCGCTGGCGTGGCCGGAGATCACGCGCGAGTGCAAGCCGTGGGCCTACAACTGGTGGCCGGGGTCGGCGGTCGACCCGCAGAGCATCAGCAACGAGTTCCGGCGCTACGCAGAGGGCGGACTCGGCGGCGTGCACATCGTGCCGATCTATGGCGCGAAAGGCGCGGAGAGCCGTTACACCGATTACCTCAGCCCCGCGTGGATGGAGCTTTTCGCGTGCGCCACGAAGGTTGCAGAGGGCCTCGGCCTAGGCGTGGACATGACCACGGGCTCGGGGTGGTGTTTCGGAGGTCCTCAGGTTACGCCTGATCGCGGAGGCTGGAAGCTCGACGTGAAGGTGTTCGAGACACGCGTCGGCGAAGCGTTCACCAACGTGCTCAGGAGGCAGGCGCTGCAAGGTGTGCGGTCGGTCGGGCCGGAGGGCGAGGGCACGGACCTCCTGCCGCGGGTGGACGCGCGGGGGCGGGTCGATTGGTGCCCGGAGCGCGGAGGCGTGAAAGTGATCGCGCTGTTGGCCGAGCCGATGAAAGGGCCGCAGGTCAAGCGCGCCAGTCCGGGCGGCAAGGGGCTGATGATCAACCCGTTTGACCCGGCGGCCATGGCGCAGTTTCTGGAGCCTTTTTCCAAAGCGTTTCCCACGGACGGCAAGGGGCCGAAGCCGCGGGCGATGTATCACGACTCCTACGAATACTACGGCACGGCGTGGAGCGAGCATTTTTTGGCGGCGTTCGAAAGCAAGCGCGGCTACCGGCTGACCGACGAGTTGGCGGCGTTTGCAGGGCTGGGTGACGCAGACCGCGCGGCGCGCGTGAAGGCCGATTATCGCGAGACGCTCTCGGATCTGATGGTCGAGGATGTTTTCCCTCTGTGGACCGCGTGGTGCCGTGAGCGCGGCATGCTGACGCGCAACGAGGCGCACGGCGCCCCCGCCAACCTGCTGGACCTCTATGCGCTCGCCGACATCCCGGAGACGGAGATGTTCGGGCACGGCGGCGCGGACCCTTTGGTGTCGCGTTACGACGGCGACTTCGGCAAGGCCGACCGCAACCCCTTCATCGCCAAGCTGGCCTCGTCGTCAGCGCATGTGAAAGGTACGCGCCTGGCGTCCGCCGAATTCGGCACGTGGCTGGCCGAGCACTTCCATGAGACGCCTGAAGAGATCAAGTGCCTGGCCGACCTGATGTTCGTGAGCGGCATCAACCACCTGTTCTATCACGGCACGTGCTTCTCGGCCGACGATGCGGCTTGGCCGGGCTGGCTCTTCTATGCCTCCACACAGATGAACCCGCGTAATCCGATCTGGCACGACGCGCCCCTGCTCAATGCGTACATCGCGCGGACGCAAGCCGTGCTGCAGTCCGGCAAGCCGTCGAACGATGTGCTTCTGTATTGGCCGATTCATGATTTCTGGAGCGAGGACGGGGCGTACGTCAGGCAGCTGACGGTGCATGATTCGGCGTGGCTGACGAACCAGCCACTCGGCCGCACCTCGGCGTCGCTGTGGCGGCTGGGGATCGGGTTCGACTATGTTTCGGACCGTTTGCTCGGACGCGTCAAGGTCGAGGGCGGTGACATTGTAACGGCGGAGGGCGCTACCTACCGTGCGCTGATGGTGCCGTCGTCGCGGCTGATGCCGGCGGAAACATTCGAAAAGCTGCTCGCGTTTGCGCAGTCCGGGGCGAACGTGATCTTCTGCGGACAGATGCCGGCGGACGTGCCGGGCTGGGGCACGCTCGAGGCGCGGCGGGCGCGGTTTTCTTCAGCGCGGGCGCGCGTGAAAACCGAGGGGACAGCGGTGCCGGGCGTGGCGAGGGCACCGGTCGGAAAAGGCGCGGTCTATGTCGGTCGCGGCGATGAGGCCTTGAACCTGTGCGGCGTGCGTCGCGATTTGGCCGGGGTTCAGGACGGGGTGCGTTTCCTCCGGCGGCGGCATGCGGAGGGGTATCATTATCTGGTCATCAACCAGGGTGTCCAGCCGCTTGACGCATGGGTTAAACTGGCGGTGGACGTTCGAAGTGTTGTGGCGATGGATGCGTTGACGGGCTTCACGGGGCTGGCCGAGTGGCGTACGGCGGCGGGGGGCGGCACGGAGGTGCGGCTCTTCTTGGAGCCGGCCGCGTCGGTTGTCTTGCGCACCTTCGACACGCGCGTGGCGGAGGGGCCGATGTTCCGGTTTGCGCGTCCGGGCAAGACGCTGCTCGAGGTGGCAGGTCCCTGGCAGGTGCGGTTTGTGTCCGGAGGGCCGGAGTTGCCGCAGGCGTTTGAGATGACCGCACCTGGCTCATGGACGAAGAACAAGGACCCTGCGACCGAACGTTTTGGCGGCACGGCGGTCTACCGCACGGAGTTTACGGTGCCAGCGGCGTGCGCGGGGCGGCCGGTGATTCTTGATCTCGGGCGGGTGGAGGTCAGCGCCCGCGTGCGGCTGAACGGCCGGGATACCGGCCATGCGTTCCTGACGCCGTACCGCGTGACCCTGCCGGGCGGCTTGTCCGTGGGACGGAACGAGATGGAAGCCGAGGTGACCAACCTGGGCGCGAACCGGATCCGCGATCTGGATGTGCGCCAGGTGCCGTGGCGGATTTTTCAGGACATCAACTTTGTGGATATCCGCTACAAGGGGTTTGACGCGCGCACGTGGTCTGTGCAAGACTCTGGGCTCATAGGTCCTGTCCGGTTCGTGGAGTACCGTGATTAACATACCGGCGCTTGGGGGAAATGAACGCATGAACTTACGCCTTGCACTGACGCTTTTGCTCCTGACCTGCGCGACCGCCTGCCGCGCCACTGAAACGCTTGCCACATCCGCAGCAACGCTTGAACTCGACAATCCGGCCTGCGAATTCGCACCCCAGCTCTTCAGGCCGGACTGGCAGATGAAGCGTGCGTCGGGCGGCCTGACACGCGATGATAAGGGCGCTTTCCCCTTTGTCTTCTCGGCCCACGGTTCGGAAGATCTCCGTGGGTCAGCCGTCTTTTCACTAACGGCCGACGGCGCGGTCGAAGCCGTCTATGCCTTCACGCCTGTGCGCGACGTGACGCTGAACAGCCTCTTTGTCGGCGCGTCCCTGCCGATCGACACCTTTGCCGGCGGCACGTGGAAAAGCAGGGACCATGAAGGCCCGATTCCACTCGACAACAAAGGGCTGTCGGTCATGTCCGAGACGACCCTCGCGTTGACACTGACAACGGCCGACGGCAAGCGCCGCCTCTCCTTCACCTTTCCCGAACCGACCCCCGTCATGATCCAGGACGACCGCCAGTGGGGACCTTCCTTCTCGCTGCGCCTTGGCAACAACAACGGAAAAACGTACAAGGCAGGTGAGCGCTTCTGCGTTCGCTTCACCTTGGCGACGCAAGAACCGCAGCATCTCACCCTCGACGCGCCGGTGACCCTCCGGGCAGGGGCCGACTGGGTTCCGCTCAAACAGGAACCCGACATCCTCCCCGGCTCGGCACTGGATTTCACGGCACTCGGGCTCACGGACGCGCCGGCCGGCAAATACGGGCGGGTGGTCGCCCGAGGGCCCCATTTCGAGTTCGAGCGCAAGCCCGGTGTCCCGCAGCGTTTCTATGGCGTTAACCTCTGTTTCACAGCCAACTACCTTGAACCGGAGCAGGCGGCCAGCCTCGCCGCGCGGCTTGCGCGCACAGGCTACAATGCCTTGCGACTGCACCATTACGACGGCGGCCTCGTGGAGGGGTCAAAAGACGGCACCACGCTCAACCCCGGCCAGTTTGCGCGTCTAGATGCCTTGGTCGCCGCCTGCATCACCAACGGCATCTACGTCACCACAGACCTCTTCGTCTCGCGCGCTGTGCCGTGGCGCTCTATCGGCGTTGCCCGTGACGGCAAAATCGAAATGAATGTCTACAAAATGCTGGTTCCCGTCCACGAAGGCGCGTGGAACAATCTCAAGGATTTCACACGGCAACTTCTGACACACGTCAACCCGCGCACCGGCCGCCGTTACGCCGACGAACCTGCGCTGGCGTGGCTCTCGATGATTAACGAAGGCAACTTCGGCAATTATTTGAGTGAGATGCGCCAGATTCCCGAGTGGCAGCAGGCGTGGGCCGCGTGGCTGGCCGACCGCCAGACAAAAGAGCCGCAGGCCTACGCCGGGATTCCGGCGACGATCCCGAACACGCTCTACGACCACAGCCGCCATATCACCGCCTTCGTGCTCTTCATCCGGGACATGGAAGCGCGGATCGTCGCGCGCATGAAGACCTTCCTGCGCGATGAACTCGGCTGCCGCGCGCTAGTCACCAACAGCAACGCCTGGACCAACCACGCCTCCGATCAGGTTTCGCGCGCCGAGTTGTATGACTACGTTGACGACCACTTCTACGTCGATCACCCGGAGTTCATCGAGCACCCCTGGCAACTCCCCAGCACGTGCGCGAACGTTAACCCGATCAAGAACAACGCCCTGGGCGCACAAAACGTCGTTTTCACCCGCCTGTTGGACAAGCCCTTCACCATCACCGAGTACAACTACTCCGGCCCCGGCCGTTTCCGCGGCGTGGGGGGCATCCTCACCGGAGCGATGGGCGCGCTGCAGGACTGGGCCGGCATCTGGCGCTTCACCTACAGCCACAGTGCGGAAAGCCTCGCGCAGCCCAACGGGTATGCCATGAACTACTTCGACATGGCTTCTGACCCGCTGTCGCAAGCCGCCGAACGCGCCGCGCTTTGTCTCTTTTTACGCGGCGACCTCGCACCCCTCGCGCGGACGTATTCCGTGGTCATTCCAAAAGCGGACGTATTGCAGATGCGCGACAGCCTGCCGCAGAATTTCACTGCGTGGCCGTGGCTCGGCTGGTATGCGAAGCTTGGCACGCACGTGGCCGATGCGCCTGCGCCTGGAGTCACGTGGTCAGGTCGTTTTCCCGAGGTCTACAAGATTCCCTCCGCCGAAATTCGTAAACTCGTTGCCGAGCCCACGACCGGCACGCTGCCGCCAGCGGGTGACGGCGCTGTGACGCTCGACCGGGAGAGCGGCTCCCTGATCCTCAGGACTCCGCGTACCTGCGGCGGCTTCACTGAGAAAGGTATCGTTGACGCGGGCGCGCTCATCTTCGACGTTGGCGAAACAGCGGCTACCGTCTGGGTCAGTTCGCTCGACGGCAACCCGGTCACCGCGTCCTCCCGCCTGTTGCTGACTCACCTTACCGATGTGCAGAACAGCGGAATCCGCTATGCCCAGCAGTCACGCAAAACCCTCTTGGAGTGGGGCGGCATGCCGCACCTCGTGCGCAATGGCAAAGCCGAAATCCGGCTTGCGGTTAAGCAGGCCAAAGCGTATAACGTTTATGTGCTTTCGACCAGCGGGCAGCGTCTGGCGCTGGTCCCCGCCCGCGTGGTGAAAGGCCGGCTCGCCTTTACGGCCGCCGTCGACATTACCCCCGAGACCGCCTCGGTGCTTTATGAGATCGTCAGGAAGTAGAGGTAGTGATAATGAACATCCGACTTTCCGTGCTAGCCCTGCTCGGAGCGCTCACTTCAGTGAACGCTTCAGTCTCCTTTGCGCCGGTCAAAAACTATCCGAATATCGGTTTACGGTTTCCTTGTCTTGCCAACGCAAAGGCCGACCCGCTGCCCATGCCCGAGGCGCATCCCTTCCTGCTGACCGGCATCGACGGACTGGTGCGCGAAGACCGCTTCACCCCATCCGAACTCTGGTACAACAGCCAGTGTTGTGCCCGCTGGCATGACTCGGCAGGCAACCGGCTCGTGTTTGGGCGCATCATGCAGCTATTGCCGTCTTTCTCCAATGACTCTGTTTCGCGCATGCGGTTCAACACCGCGCTGGCTGAGGATGACAACCTCGTCGACCCAAAGAATCAGGAGCACGTCAATGAGTGGGTCGCTACCTTTGTCGACACCCCCGTGTACGCGCCCGAAGCGCTGAAACTTAACGGGTTCGCTTTAGATGCGGTTTTACGTTACCCCTGTGACGCCTCGAACACCCTCGTCTACGCCTTCCT
>JBBRJN010000192.1:0-6514 GCA_038219365.1 Kiritimatiellia bacterium
GACGGTTTTGCGATAATAGCGGGACACCCTTTTCGGAAGGGATCGGGGGGTAAGCGATAGCAACGCGCAAGAGAACCTCCAATACTGAAAGCAGCGCTCGAAATTCAGGAGTCGGGGTTCAAAAAAAGCATCCCTGCTGCAAGGTCCTATTCCTGAACCCTGAAACCCGACCCCTTACACCTGAGCAAGACATCTCATTTAACCAAAGACGAAGGCCGAGCGACACTGATTTTTTCAGCGGCATTGTTTTCTATCCCGATTTTTGCCATCATACCCGCCGATGCAAACACGCCCTTCAGAAGAGCTCAACCAGCGCAACGCCTCGTTCGACAACCGCCTGCGTCCCACCCGCTTTGACGATTTTGTTGGTCAGCAGAAAGTCCGCGGCCGCCTCCTGCTCGCGGTGGAAGCCGCCCTGCAACGCAAGGAGGCGCTGGACCACGTCCTGCTCTCAGGCCCTCCCGGACTGGGCAAGACGACGCTGGCCTTCATCCTCGGCGAGGCCATGGGCGTGCATGTTAAAACAACCTCGGGCCCGGTCATCGACAAGCCCGGCGACCTAGCTGGCCTGCTCACCAGCCTCGAGCCCGGCGACATCGTTTTCATCGACGAGATCCACCGTATGCAGCGGACCGTGGAGGAGTACCTCTACTCGGCCATGGAAGACTTCGTGCTCGACATCATGATCGACCAGGGCCCCAACGCGCGCTCGGTGCGGCTGGAGCTGCCCCGCTTCACCCTCATCGGTGCCACGACCCGCAGCGGACTGATCTCCTCGCCTCTGCGTTCGCGTTTCGGCATCACCAGCCGGCTTGACTACTACTCGGTCGACGACCTCAGCCTGATCATCGAGCACTCCGCCGCCAAACTGGAAATCAGCGCAGAACCCGAGGGTGCCCGCGAAATCGCGGCCCGCTCCCGCGGGACGCCGCGCATCGCGAACAACCTGCTGCGCCGCGTGCGCGATTTTGCGCAAGTGCGTGCCAACAACCATATCACGAAGTCCGTCGCCAACGAGGCCCTTTCGCTTCTGGAGATCGACCCGCGCGGTCTTGATGAGATGGACCTCCGCATCCTCGAAACCCTGGTGCACAAGTTCAACGGCGGGCCCGTGGGGCTCAACACCATCGCCGTCTCGGTGGGCGAGGAGCCGGACACCATTGAGGAAGTGTATGAGCCGTTCCTGATTCAGGAGGGCTACCTAGAGCGCACGCCCAAAGGCCGCGTCGCGACCCCGGCCTGCTACAAGCGCCTCGGGCTCGTCTCCGCCGCCCGCCAGAACGAGCTGCCGCTGTAGGGCGCTCAGCGTCGGAAGAGCCCGCTGCGCCAAATCTCGATCAGCAGGCTCTCGACTTCCACGAGACCTTGCGCCTGATACGCCGCACGCACCGCCGCGTATTGCTCGTCCAGAATGCCGGAGACCACCAGACGCGCGTCCGGCCCCTGCGCGACCGACCCCGCGACCTGCGCCGCAAACTGGATCAGAACCGGCGCAAGGATATTCGCCACCACCACGTCTGTCGCCGGATAGGGGTGCGCAAGGTCATCCAGTGCGAAGGGGATCGACACCCCGTTGATCGCCGCGTTCTCGTCTGAGACCCGGATGCAGTCAGGATCATTATCAAAGCCGCGCACTTCCGCAAAGCCCAGCAGTTTCGCGCCGATCGCGAGGATGCCTGAACCGCAACCCATGTCGAGCACGGAGCGCCGTGGATTCTCTGCCGCCAAAGCGTCCAGAAATTTGAGGCACGCCTGGGTGGTCGCATGTTTGCCCGTGCCAAAGCTCAGACCCGGATCGAGCGTGATCACACACTCGCCAGCCTGAGCGTCGTAGGTCTCCCACGACGGCCGCACCACCACGCGGGGCGAGACCTTCTCGACGTGGAAGAAGCGCTTCCAGCTCTCGGCCCAGTCGCTACGCGCCAGCGTGCCAAGCGTTGGCGAAAGACTCAGGCCGAGGAGCGCCCCTGCCTGAGTCAGAGCCTGCTTGACAGCTTCCGCCTGCTCCGCGTCTTCCAAAAAGACATCGACGCGGCTAGCCTTCGTCTCGACGTCGAACCACGCGGTCGGCGTAAAAAGATCCGCGTCTAAAAGCTCAAAGAGCCCATCCACGGCACCCTCTGGCACCGCACAGCTCACCACCGTCAGCAACTCTTTCAAATCCAACTCGTCAACTCCTAACTCCTAAATTCTAACTCCTAAATTCTCCACGTCCCTCACACCACCGTACAGACCGCCGAATGCGCCGCGATGTCGGCTTTGATCGCTTTGACCAGCTCATCCGAGACCGGCTGGTCGAGCTTGATGATGGCTAGCGACCGCCGCGTCTTCGCGTTGTGCGGGTTGCGCATGTCCTCGATGTTGATGCCCGCATCGGCCAGCTTGCGACTGATCGAGGCGATGACGCCCGGACGGTCTTCGTACAGGCAGAAGAGCGTCGCGCCGCTCGGCTCAAAATAAAGGCGGTCGAACTCGTCGATGCGCGAGACCGTCTGCACGCCTTCGGTGACCGTGCCGCGGACGCTGAAGCTCTTGAGGCTCTGGTTCGGCAGTTCGACGGTCAGGTCAATCGTCACCGCGTTGCCGTAGCCCTTCTCCGCATCGGCTTCGCGGTTAACCAGTTCAATCCCCATCTCCTTCAGGAATTTGACCGCCGCCTTATAATCGTTGTACCGATCAAAATCGTGCCAGATACCCGAAAGGATTGAGACGGTCAGCCACTTCCCGAACGGCGCAAGCGCCCCGTAAAAACTGGTTTCCAACATCTTGATCGGCACCTGGACGCCCGCAAGCTGCCGCACCAGACTCGCCAGATTGTAGGCCATCTCGCAATAGGCGCGCTCCAACCCTTCCGGAATGTCGCGGTTGACGATGCAACTCATGTCACCTTTCTCGTCCAGATCGATCAGCTCCTGCCCGGCACGCTGCGCCGCCACATAATTGGCCTCATGGGTATTGGCACCCAGATGCGGCAACATGATATCCGCGATGTCGCCCATGCTCTTCGGGCCGGCCTCGTCTTTCGGATAGACGTCGTTCAAGTAACGCAACTTCTTTTCGGCTTTGAGCGCACGCATCGCTTCCTCATCCACGATGCCGAACCGGGCACAGTTGATGATCGTCGCGCCTTTCTTCATCAGCCCGAGCAGCCGGGTGCCGACCAGCCCGCGCGTGCTCTCGCCGCCGGGGATATGCAGCGTCACGTAGTCGCACTGGCTAAAGATCTCCTCCAGCGAGGCGGTCTCGATACCGAGATCGCGCATGCGGTCGCTGTTCACAAGCGGGTCGTAACCCATCAGGCGACACTCGAACCCCTTCAGCCGCTTGGCGACCAGGCGTCCGATGTTGCCGAGGCCCACGATGCCCACGGTCTTGCCCGTGACCTCGCGGCCCATGTAATCCTTCTTTTCCCAGCCCCCCGCGCGGGTGGAAATATCCGCTTTGACGATATGCCTCGCATCGGCGAGCATCAGGGCGATGACCTCTTCGGCCACGGCGTTGGCGTTCGCGCCCGGCGTGTTCATCACGTCCACGCCCTTTTTGCGCGCATGCTTGATGTCGATCGTGTCGAAGCCCGCGCCCGCGCGGATGACCACCTTGAGTTGCGGCAGAGCGTCAATCACGGCGGCGGAGACCGCCTCGCTGCGCACAATCACCGCATAGGCGTCCGGATGTGTCTTAACCTGCTCCTCAAGCGGCGTTTTGGCGTCTTGAATAACCTCATAACCGCCATGCGCCTTCAAAATGTCGGCCGCCACGGAATCCAGTTTGGTCGGAATCAGAACTTTTTTCATGCTTCAACAGTTCCTCAAGGTTTGGTATCCTTAAAAACACATCGCGAACAGACCGGTGTGGCAACGGCACCTCCGTTGCCCGTCTGATACAGGGTTGTACTTTAATCCTGTTGAGGATGGGAATCAAGCACCGTTACACGTTTGCCTATTTTCACCGCGCTCACAGCGCTGATCGGAATGAGGACGAATGATACACAAGGGTAATGTTTTTCTGGCGGCCTTTCTGGTGTCCGCCGCTTTCTTTTCGGTTCATGCCCAATCCGGACGCATGGGGGAGAACCGCGGATACGCCTCCGACACGTTCGAAGGGTTCGAAGCCCTCGATAAAGACACGAGTTTGCCACAGAAAGCGAAGTCCTTCTGGTATTCGGTCTCTGAAAAGACCGCGCCCGCTCAGCTCGCTTACGCCTCCAAGCTGGAGGCGGAGGGCAAGAATAAGGCCGCCCGCAAAGCGAATGAGGCGCTGATCCGCAAGTGGCCCACTGCGCCGGAGTCCGCGCAGGCTCAGCTCGCTCTTGCCCACCTTTTCGAGAAAGATGGAAAATATGATCGCGCCTTCGACGAGTACCAGTACCTGTTGACCTACTTTGCGGGGCACTGCCCTTACAACGATGTTTTGGACCGCCAATTCCGTATCGCCAATTTTCTGCTCCACAACAACACGAGCATGTTTGGCTGGATCCTTAACGGAACGGACACGATCCGTGAGCGCTTTGAGCAGATCGTACGTAACGCGCCGCGTTCCGCCATGGCCCCGGAATGTATGCTCATCATCGGCAGCATCCGCGTTTCCCAAAAAGAACTGCAAGAGGCAACCTCCGTCTATGACGGCATCCTCAACCGCTTCCCAGGGTCTCCCCAGTCGATTTCCGCAGCCTTCCTCGCGGCCCAATGCCGCCATGAACTCGCCATCCGGCACAGCTACAATGAGCCGCGCTGCCGCGAGTCGATCGCTTTCTTTAAGGCTGTTCTGGCCCGCGCCCCTAACCATCCTCAAAAGGAGCAGATGACGACGTGGCTGAACGAACTAATCAATCTGCGAATCGAGCAGAACTACCAACAGGCGCTTTTCTATGACACCCGCCAACGCAAGCCCGAAGCCGCCGTTGCGGCTTACCGCCGTTTCCTGACCGAATTCGCCGACTCGAAATATGCCCCGCAAGTCCGCGCCCGTCTCACCGAACTCGAGAAAGGAGCGCCTCCCCTCAAGTAACCGGCAGAAACGGTTTCCAGAACCGCTCGCCGCTGTTGCGACGTGGAGTCCCCGCCCTGGCTCAATAAAGGAAATCAGCATGCGCACGTACCCAACGATCACCACCGTAGCCCTCGCATCCGCTTTGCTCTTATCGTCCGGCTGTTCCACCTACCGGTTCCGTTCCTCAGTCCCTGAAGAGCTGCGTTCCATCGCGGTGCCTGTTTTCGAAAATGCCTCCGGGTTCCCCGAAATCGACGCCGTCGTCACGGAGTATGTGCTGCGAGAGTTCCAGCGCGAAGGCACCTTCAAAATCAAAGGCGTGCATGATGCCTCGCTTAAGCTTCTTGGGAAGCTGGTCAAGAGTGAGACCCATCCACTCAACTTCGACCGTAATTACGGCTCACGCACATCGGAATACCGTTACGCAATCGTGGCCGAAATCACCCTCGTCGAGCGCGGTACCGGCAAGTTGCTGATCGACGGCATGCAGATCAAGGCGAACACCACGTTCCTCACGCATGGCGACATGTTGACCGGCTTGCAGGATGCCTACCCTCGTATCGCCAAAGAACTTTCGCGCTCCATCGCAGATGCGGTGCTGGCGCATTGGTAATCGACCCATGAGCCTTCACGACACACACCACGTCGAGCGGGCGGTTCTCGCCCAAGTCGTCCACTCCCGAATGGACGCCGCCGAAGCTGCCGACTCCTTGCTTGAATTAGGACGCCTCGCGGACACCGCCGGGCTGGAAGTCGCGGGACAGCTCACGCAAAACCGTGAGAGGCCCGACGGAGGAACGCTTTTCGGCACAGGGAAGGTGGAAGATCTAAAAGCGCTTGTTGCAGAAAAAACCGCAAACACGGTCATTTTCGATAACGAACTCAACGCCATCCAGTCCTACAACCTCGCAAAAGCGCTCGGTGTCCGCATCATGGACCGGAGTGAGATTATCCTCGAGATCTTCGCACGCCGCGCACGCACGGCCGAGGCCCAAAAACAGGTCGAACTCGCCAAGCTCGAATTCCAGCTTTCACGCATCCCCGTCACCCAAGCGCAGCAGCGGTTCAGAGGCGGCATCGGCATGAAAGGCCCAGGCGAAAGCCACCTCCAGCTCCGCAATGAGCCCCTTCGCCGCCGCATCGCCGAGCTCAAGAAAAAGCTCGCCGATATCCAGAACCGTCAGACCACGCGCAGCCAAGCCAAACGGGAATGGCCGGTCGTCTCGCTCGTCGGCTACACCAACGCCGGCAAATCCACCTTGATGAACACCCTCTCGGATGCCGACGCCTATGTGGATGACCGCCTTTTCGCCACGCTCGACACCAAGACGCGCAAAGTCTGGCTGACTGAAAAACGCCAAATCATGCTGACCGACACCGTGGGCTTTATCCGCAACCTGCCCCACGGCCTGGTCGCTTCGTTCAAGTCCACCCTCGATGTCGCCGTGCACGCAGACCTGCTGCTAATTGTCGTGGATGCCGCCTACCCACGCGTGGACGACCACATTGCCGTCTGCACCCGCAC
>JBBRJN010000193.1:0-6502 GCA_038219365.1 Kiritimatiellia bacterium
CGCCAGTGGGTGGATCGGCGGCACACTTCGCACGTGAACGGAGCAACCAACATCTGGGTGCGGGTCCTGTATGGCGTGGCGCTGCTTCTGGATGCGCCGCTGGTGTTGACCCGAGGTTATCAGATGACGGTGTATGGGCGACGGAAAGGGTGGCGGGAGAAGCACTCCCGGGTCCTCTCAAAAAATACGCCCGTGTCGAGCGCGATGCTTTTCGATCCGAACCGCGACGGGCGACGCGTTTCTCTTTCGCGCTTCAAGTAGCGGAAGAGCACCTCCGGAGCGTGTGCGCACCCATCGTTTTTTCGTCTCTTAATCCACGTTCGGCCAAGGGGTCCGCAACCGGCGGATAAACGGAGTGGGTCCGCGTTGCGAGCATCCCGCAAGCGGCATCGATGTCCTTGCCGCCGCTGTACCGCCGGATCACCGGTGCCGCAAGGTGTTTCCGCAAAGCGTCACGGAAGGCGTTACGCTCGGCGTCGTCAGGCGGACGGAAGGTTCCGGTCGCATCGTTGACGTCGATCAGATCAAGCTGCACGGGCAAGTCGCCGACCCACGTCGCCAGCTGCCGCGCGTCTTTTTCCCGCGTGTTGAAACCGGCGATCAGAATCCACGCGAGCGTCACTCGGCGTCCGGTTGCCACATGGTACTCTCCGAGAGCGGCGCGCACGTCGTGCGATGGATAGATGCTTTCGACCGGCATCACCGCGCGGCGTTTCGCAGGATCGGCTGAGGTCAGCGAGACGACGAGCCGAAACGCATGACCTTCCTGGGCCAGACGGCGGATGCCCGGAACGATGCCAACGGTGGAAAGGGTAATCGCCTTGGCCGCAATGGCCATGCCGGAGGGTTCAGCAAAGATGCGTGCGGCACGCAGGACCGCGTCGATGTTGAGCAGCGGCTCGCCCATGCCCATGAAGACCACCCCGCGCACGGGATACGGCGTGTCGCGGCGGATCTGCGCGACCTGAGCCACGATCTCCCACGTCTCAAGATTGCGCGTGAAGCCCATGCGCCCGGTGGCGCAGAAAGTACACCCCATCGCGCAGCCGACCTGGGCGCTGACACAGACAATGCCCTTGGGGTCATCCGGACGGTGCAGCAGCGGAATGAGGACCGACTCGAACCGTGCGTCGTCGGCACTGGCGAAGAGATACTTGGTAAACCCGTCGGCAGGCGAGACGCAACGGTCAACCACCGTCAGCGCAGGAATGTACAGTTCCTGACGGATACGCTCCAGCCAACGGGCTGAAAGGGTCGTGTCCTCCACCGGCCATGCGCCGCGACGCAAGGAGGATGACTGGAGCCGCCGGGCGAGACGGGGCGTCATGCCGAAAGCGGCAAAGTGCTCTGCGAGTTCCTGGGAGGTGAAATTGCTGATCGGCTCGGACATGACGCACAGCTTGCCGGATCGGCGGACAGGCGTCAAGTACCGCCGACCCCGCCTAACCATGAAAGCCTTGTTTGCGGGATAGGCTTCTGGTACTTTCAAACGTATCTGATTGTGTGACTGTCTGAGGTGTGAAGGGAGACTGCCATGAGCGACGAAATAGAGAGACCTGCCAACGTGGGTTTGGGTCGCGACATACGGGATCACAATGATCCGGTCGATACGACGGGACTCCCTTCACTCGATGCTTCGCTCAGCGGCATTCTTGCGGGGGACAACATCGTCTGGCACATGGATCGCATCCAAGACTACCAGGCGTTCGTAACGCCGTATGCGGAGGCCGCTGTTCGCGATGGCCGCAAACTGGTCTACTTTCGTTTCGCACGACACGCGCCGCTGCTGGCCGAAGCCTTTCCGTGCGAGCGCCACACGCTCAACCCGGAAGACGGCTTCGAAGTGTTCATCCACCGCATTCACCACGTCATCGGCGAGGCGGGGTTCGGCGCGTATTACGTTTTCGACTGCCTTTCGGATCTCGCGACCGACTGGTACTCCGACGCCATGCTCGGCAACTTCTTTATGTTGACCTGCCCGTATCTCTATAAACTGGAGACCATCGCCTATTTCGGCCTGTTGCGGCGCCATCATTCGCGGCACGCGACCGAGCCGGTGCAGTCCACCACACAACTTTTTATCGATGTGTTCCACGCCGCAGGGCGGCTGTACGTGCGCCCGGTCAAAACGCAGTTCCGATACACGCCGACAATCCACCTGCTGCATGTCTGGAAAGAGCAGGATGTCTTTGAGGTGGTGCGCTCCAGCGCGGTGATCGCCGAGGTGCTGTCCAACGCCGGGCCGGATTGGGTCGCGGACGAAATGTACGGCGAGGAGGTGTTGCGCCGGGCCGAAGAGATCACGACATATACGGGCATGGCGGGTCTATCCTTCTCGGATGAGCAAAAGTACGCGGTCTGGCGGCAACTGGTGCGCATGGTCGTCACGCGCGACGACGCGATCATGCCTCTGGTGCGAAAGTACCTCTCTATCGCCGACCTGTTGAATATCCGCGGACGCATGGTGGGCACGGGGCTGATCGGCGGCAAAACCGTCGGCATGCTGGTGGCTCGTAAAATCGTGGAAAGCGATGCGCCGCAGGTGGGGGCCAAGCTGGAGCCGCATGATTCTTTCTACATCGGCGCGGATGTCTTCTACACCTTTCTTGTACGAAACGGACTGTGGCTTTACAGGGAGCAGCAACATTCGCCCGAGACCTTTTTAGAAGGCGCGGAAGAAGCGCGCACAAAAATTCTAGCGGGGAGCTTTCCCAATTATGTGCTGCGGCAGTTTGAAGAGATGCTCGACTATTTCGGCCAATATCCAGTGATCGTACGCTCCAGCTCATTGTTGGAGGACAACTATGGCAACTGCTTTGCAGGCAAATACGAGAGTGTGTTCTGCGCCAATCAAGGCACGCGCGAAGCGAGGTTGTCGGCCTTCCTCGAAGCCGTGCTGACCGTTTACGCCAGCACCATGAGCCACGAGGCTCTGAACTACCGTGCCCGCCATAAACTCCTGGAGCGTGATGAGCAGATGGCGTTGCTCGTGATGCGCGTGACCGGCGTGCTTCAGACACATACCTTCTATCCGCACTTGGCGGGTGTCGGCTTTTCATACAATCCCTTTGTGTGGAGCAAGGAGATCGACCCCGAAGCGGGCGTCGTGCGGCTCGTCTACGGACTGGGCACGCGCGCCGTAGACCGCGTCGACGACGACTACACGCGCGTGGTGGCGCTCAACGCGCCGCTCCGGCGCCCGGAACCTGATTTTCAAGAGGTCTGCCGCCATTCGCAGCGCAAGGTCGACTACATTGATCTGGAGGCGGATGCCCTTCGGTCAGGCTACTTCGAGGACTTGTTGAAAGATGCGCGTGATGTGCCCATCGACCTCTTCACCTCGTATGACCAGCAGGCGCTCATGCAGGGCCGCGTGAACCGCATCCTGACGTTCGACAAGCTTCTGACGGAAACCTCGTTCGTGCCAGACATGCGGCAGCTTTTCAGGTCGCTGGAGGCCGCGTATGAACGCCCGGTGGACGTCGAGTTCGCGGTGAACTTTCTGGATGACCAGACCTTTCGCATCAACCTGTTGCAGTGCCGCCCCTTGCAGGTGCAGGGCACACACAATCCGAACGTGCCGACGGTCTGCGTGGCACCCGAAGACGCGCTGATGATGAGCAAAGGCGCGGTCGTGGGACATAGCCGTGTAACGCGTTTGGACTGGGTCCTGTATGTCCACCCGGAGTTATACGGCGCACTGCCGGAGCAGGCGCGTTACGCAGTGGCACGGGCCATCGGCACGATCAACCGCGCGTTAGGCAAACTCGGCGGTGCGGTGTTGGCGATCGGCCCCGGCCGGTGGGGAACGCATATGGCGTCGCTCGGCGTGCCGGTGAACTTCTCGGAGATCAACCACGTCACCGCCCTGTGCGAGGTCGCACAGATGCATGCGTTCCTGACCCCCGATATCTCGTTGGGCACGCACTTCTTCGGCGAGCTGGTCGAGTTGAACATGCTCTATTTCGCGCTTTTCCCGGACAGGCCCGCGAACCGGCTCAACAGCGCACTGATCGAACGCGCACGCAATTGCCTGCCGGAGCTGGTGACGGCACTGCCCGACAACGTTGTGCCGATCCTGCGCGTTGTGCATGCGGACGACATTGAACCCGACGGGCTGTGGCTGGTGGCCAATGCGCCGGAGCAAGAGGTGCTCGTCGCGAAAATGGCACCCGCAAAAACGTGACGGTGCCCCCTCCGCGTTGAATTCACTCCACGCTGACCGTCACGCGTGCGGCGTTACCAGAGAGGTCGGAGCACACGACAGAATGCGTTCCGCGCTCCGGCGTCCAAAAGAAAGGCGCATTGCCTTGGCTCGTGCCCTCCAGCACATCGTTCCGGAACCAGTAAAGCGGCTCACCCCGCGCCGCGCCCGCCACGTTAAAGACGATCTGTTGCGAGGCCATGCCGTCAACGACGCGATAGACCGTGCCGTCCGCCGGAGAGACGATCCTTAATCCGCTGCCCTCGGTTGGCTCCGCTGCACCGCCCCGCGCCCGCGCCTTCAAAAAGGCGGCGACCTCCTGCGGCCAACGCGTCTGGGTCACGCCTTTCCCATCGCGCACATGCACCGGGCAGATCCCGCAGGAGGAACACTGGCTCAGCGCCCAATCGGCGGTGCGCCGTTCGCAAAGCGGCCCGGCGACCCGCCCTGAAACCGCACACACCGAGCGTTCGACCACCGTAACGGGCCGCGCATACCACGGCGCTCCGCCTGCCGGATAAAGGGAACGGACAATCTCCCATGCCACAGGAGCGGCGACCTTCTTGCCGACCAGCGTGGCCGGCCCGCGCCGCCCTCCCTTGAAACCGCACCAAACGGCCACCACATACTCGGGATTCCACGCCACCGTCCAAGCATCGCGGAAACCGGACGAGGTGCCGGTCTTCCATGCGAAGCGCGGCAGCCCGACCTCCGCCCGGTGCCCTACCGCATCCTGCGCACGCTCGCCGCCACTCAGCATCTCCGCAACCAGCCAGCTGGCGCCCTCAGAAAAAAGGCGCACATCCTCTCCCGCACGGGTCGTCGCCGGAAGGCCTTTCTTCTCTTCAAACACCCGGCTCGGACGCCACACGCCGCCCCGCGCCAGACAGGCATAGGCGTTTGCCAACTCGATGAGGCGAACAGACCCGTTGCCGAGCACGAGCCCCAGCCCGTAATACTCCGCAGGCCGGTTCAACGCATCGAGGCCGAGCCGCCGCAGCATCGCGTAGAAGAGCGGCTGCCCGACACGCTCCTCCACCTCGATCGCTGGCAAGTTGAGCGAAAGCACCAGCGCCTCACGCGCGGTCACGGGGCCCATGAAGGAACCGGAAAAATTGAGCGGCGCATCGTTCGCGAAGCAGCGGGGCACATCGGCCAGCACCCAGCCGGGCGTGAGCTGGCCGCGGTCCAGCGCCAGCGCGTAAGCGAACGGTTTGAGGGTCGATCCCGCCGGACGCGGCATCGTCGCCGTATTGACCTGGCCGTCGGGCTTGGCGAAATAGTCACCCGAGCAAGCCAACGCGCGTACCGCACCGGTCTTGACGTCCAACACCACGGCCGCGACATCGAGGCCGTGTGCCTCGGCCTGACGCGCGACACGCCCTTTCACCGAGCCCTGAAGCGCGGGATCAAGGGTGGTTGTGTGCTCCCCTGAACCGATGCACGTTGAATTCTGAGCCCAGTCACAAAAAAACGGCTCTAAGAACGGGCGCGGCGCGCGGTGCAGGACCACCGGCTCACCCCCCGCCTCCCTGCGCGCCCGCGGCCCGATCATGCCCAGTTGCTCCATCCGCTCCAAAACATAGATCCTGCGCTTCTTGGCCGCAGCAGGATAACGGTCCGGACGGAACCGCGTGGGCGACTGGAGAAGACCGGCCAGCAACGCCGCTTCGGAAAGGTTGAGCTGCTGCGGCGCCTTGCCGAACCAACCCCGCGCGGCAGCTTCGACTCCCACGAGATTGGAGCCGAACGGCGCACGGTTCAGATATTGGCTCAGGATCTCCGCTTTGGATAATACGCATTCCAACCGCAGCGCCTGCACGGACTCGACCGTCTTCCACGCCCAGGTCCGGCGGTGCGGATGAATCAGCCGAACCGTCTGCATGGTGATGGTGGACGCGCCCGAGATGCGACGGTGCGACGAGAGATTCTGCCACGCCGCCCGCGTCAGCGACCCCGCGTCCACGCCGCGATGCGCGATGAAGCGTTTATCCTCCGCAGCGATCACGGCCTTTACGATCCAGTCGTCGAAGGAGGCTCGATAACACGGCCGACAATCCACATCACCAGGCCCGAGCCCCACACGCAAAACCTGCCCCGTGCGGTCGCGCAGGATCACGCCAGCCGGATAATGTGCGGCGTCCTCCAGCGGGGGAGGGCACGCGAACCACATGACGACCGCAGCACCTACGCCGCCGGCAAGCAGCCACCAGAGCGCCTTAAAAAGTTTTACCCATCCCTGTTTCACGTTCACTTCACGGTCATACGGCCTGAACCGCTGCGGCTGAAGGTCTGCGG
>JBBRJN010000194.1:0-6463 GCA_038219365.1 Kiritimatiellia bacterium
ACGTGGCTGCGGTCGGTCCGCGCTGGGCACCCAACGGGCGCGACATCTATTACACCAGTTTCTTGAAGGGCTACCCGATGATCTACCGCATGGTGGCAGGCGGCAACGAGCGCAAGAACTTGGCGTCGTTCAAAGGGTTGAACACGGGTGCGGCGATCTCTCCCGATGGTTCGCGGGCGGCCCTGATCCTCTCGTATCAGGGAAACCCTGAGCTCTATGTGTTGGGACTCGCGTCCGGGCAATTGACGCGACTCACGGAGACGAAAATCGGCGCTGAGGCAAGCCCCTGCTGGTCGCCGGACGGACGCAGCATCGTGTATGTGAGCGACCCCGCCAAGACGCCGCAGCTTTACATCGTTGACGTGGCCTCCCGGCAGTCGCGCAGGCTGACTTACAAGGGCTCTGAAAACGTCAATCCGGACTGGAGTCAAAAAGGACGGATCGTGTACGCGACCAAGCGCGGTGGCGGCTATCAGATTGCAACCATCGATCCGAGAGCGGGCGAGGGTTCGTGCGAGCTGGTGTCGCCATCGGGTGATTACGAGCATCCCTCGTGGGCGCCGGATGGTCGCCATGTGATTTGTTCCAGTAGATCGACGCTCTACATTCTTGACACTCTGGGGGATCCTGCGGTACGGTTAATCAACATTGCCGGAAACTGGATGTCGCCGGATTGGTCCGATCGTTAAATGGTTCAGAGGAGTTCATCTATGCATATTCGTTCCGTCGTCGTTCTCAACGTTGCGCTGATGAGTGCGCTCGTGCTCATGGATACCGGTTGCCGCACCAAGGCGGGGGGCTGGCGCTGGCCTTGGCAGAAGGACCGTTCCGCCGAATTGGCGCTTGGCGGACTGGGCGATTCTACCCTGTTGGAGAACACGGACCTCTCGAAGGTGACAGACGCAGCCGGCAATGTGGTAAGCGGCGCTCGGTTCGAGGACACGATGCAAGCGGTGCAGGGCATTAAGCTGGCACCGGTTTATTTCGCGTTCGACAGCTACGTGTTGCCCCCCTCCGAGGTTTCGAAGGTCGAGCAGGTCGCGCAGCACCTCAAGCAGAACACCGGGCATGTGTTGGTTGTTGAAGGAAATTGCGATGAGCGTGGCAGCAACGAGTACAACATGTCGTTGGGTGAGAACCGCGCGCTGTCGGTGCGCGAGTATTTGGTCAAGTTGGGCGTTTCCGCTGACCGTGTCCAGACGCGCAGTTACGGCGAAGAGAAGCCTGCCGTCGCGGGCTCGGGTGAGGAAGCCTGGCGTTTGAATCGCCGCGGCGAATTTTCACTGTTCCAGAAGTAGACGGGGCAGGGTCGGGAGCTTCCGGGTATGTCTTATTTTCCTAGCGTGGCTTTCTTGACCGGCTCTGTGGGCACGGGTGAGTGGATTGTTCTTTTTGTGGTCATCCTGATTGTGGTCGGCCCACGCAGAATGCCCGATGTCGCCCGTAAGATCGGCCGCATGATGGAGATGTTCCGTCGTGCGGCTGACGAATTTAAAGACCAGTTGATGACGATGGATCAACCCTCGTCTTCAGCCTCCAGTACACCTGCCGCACCGTCGTCAACGGATGTGGACGGGGTGTCGCCCTCACTCCCCGCAGAGTCTTCGCCGGGCACGTCGTACGATGACGCTTATGCCAACCTGTCGGATTATCCGGGCAATGAGGATCAGGTGGAGAATTGGGCATCCGATGCGCTTTCCAACGGTTCCGAACCGGCCGAGCCGGCTGTTGTGCCTGAACCGGACAAACCTTCGGAGGGTGGCGCATGAAGGTCGGCCGTTTTTCAATTAAGCCGAACCCGGGGCAGGCGGACGAGTATAATGATCCGCCGCGTCCGTTTATCGAGCACCTGCTCGACCTGCGCAATTGCGTCGTACGCTGTGCGATCGCCTGGGGCCTTTGCGAAATCATCATTGTCCCGTTTGCGCCGGCCATCACACGCTGGCTCATGGCACCTGCGGCACAGTCCCAAAGCATGATCCAGGGGCTGAGTTGGACCGCTGGCTTTGATATCCTGATCGACATCATGCTGTGGGGCGGCACCGCGCTGAGTTTGCCGTTTCTTCTGTTCTTCATTCTGCGGTTTGTTTTCCCCGGACTTAAACACAGCGAGCGGACCATCATCGTGTTCAGCCTTTGTTTTTCGACCATTCTGTTTGGCGGTGGCGTGTGGATGGCGTATGCGACGACGCTGAATATCGCCTTTCAGGTGTTGCAGCAGGTGAACGCTTGGATGGGGGTAAAGGTTGAGATCATCCGGCTGGACCAGCACGCCGACATCGTGATCAAAACGATCATGGCCTTTGGGTTGGCCTTCCAGCTGCCGTTGTTGTTGCTGGCGCTCGGGTGGGTCGGAATTGTCCCGTCTTCGATGTTGCGCGAGAAGCGCCGCCACGCGATTGTGATTATTTTCATCATCTCAATGGTCCTGACGCCCCCCGATCCGGTTTCGCAGATCGTCATGGCCGTGCCGATGTGTATCCTGTACGAGGTGTGTATCTGGGTCATCCGGCTGCGGGAAATGGCCAAAGGTAAAAAGGCTGATGAGCCTGCGGACACATGAGGCGCGGCGTTAAACGGGGGTAAGCAAATGGCACGATCAGCGACAGTCGCTCGTAAGACGCGTGAGACCGATATCGCAGTGACACTGGATCTCGACGGCACGGGGAGGTGCCAGGTCGAGACCGGTATCGGTTTCCTGAACCACATGCTTGAACTCTTCGCACGGCATGCGTTGGTCGACCTGGAGGTCAAGGCTTCGGGCGATGTGGATGTCGATTACCACCACACCGTGGAGGATGTCGGGCTGGTGCTCGGCTCCTGTCTCAACAAGGCCCTCGGCGAGCGGCGTGGAATCCGGCGTTACGGGTTCTTCCTGTTGCCCATGGATGAGACGCTCTGCGAAGTGGCGCTGGATCTCGGCGGGCGTCCTTACCTTGTTTTTGCGAGCGCGATGAAGCACATGCGGGTGCGCGATTTCGAAGTAAAACTGCTGGAAGAGTTTTTCCGTGCGCTGTCGGTCGAGGCCCGCATGAACCTGCATATCCGCCAGGTCTACGGTGACGAGGCCCACCATGTGTGCGAGGCGGTTTTCAAAGGGTTTGCACGCGCGCTGCGCGTGGCCGTCGAGCCCGATCCGCGCGAGAGCGGCATCCCGTCTAGCAAGGGCACGATTTAGTAGGGGCTGGCCTCTGTGCCCGCCCGGAAAAGGGGCTGGCCTCTGTGCCCGCCCGAATAAGGAGCGGCATGGTCATCTTACCGGCAATTGATTTGAAGGACGGCAAGTGTGTGCGGCTGCGCCAGGGCAAGGCCGAGGACGTGACCGTCTATTCGGACGATCCTGTTGCGCAGGCCCTGACGTGGCTGAAGCAGGGCGCTGAGCAGTTGCATGTGGTGGACCTGGATGGTGCGTTCCAGGGCGAGCCTAAGCACGGCGCGCTGATCGCACGCATCGTCCGCGCGATCGGCATTCCGGTTGAGGTGGGCGGAGGATTGCGCACGGACGCGCAGATCGAACACCTGCTTCAGGCGGGAGTGACACGCGCCATTATCGGTACGCGCGCGCTGGAGAGCCTTGAGGCGCTGACGGCGCTGGTTAAACGGTTCGGCGACGCGGTCGCGGTGGGCATTGATGCGCGCGACGGTTTCGTGCAGGTTATGGGGTGGGTCGAAACCACAACGACCCGCGCCACGGAACTTGCGAAACAAGTTGAGTCAGCGGGCGTGCGGACGATCATCTACACCGACACCGCAACGGATGGCATGTTGGGCGGGCCTAACCTGGCCGCGATGCGCCAGATGTGCGGGACGGTCGCCTGCCGCATCATCGCGTCGGGCGGTGTGAGCGAGCCCGTGCATGTGACGGCGCTGAAGGCGCTGGGGTGTGCGAATCTGTATGGCGCGATCGTGGGCAAGGCGCTCTACGACGGCAAAACGACTCTGGCTGCGATGAAGGCTGCGGCGCTTTAGGAATTTTATGTTAGACAACGTTCAGGTGACGGTTCTGAAAAACGGCGCGACGGTCGTGTCGTCGTCGGGTGCGGATGCCGAGAGTGTCGCGGTCGGTATCTGGGTCGGCGTCGGCGGGCGTTATGAAAAGGCTTCGCTGACCGGAGCCAGCCATTTTCTCGAACACATGCTTTTCAAAGGCACCGTCTCGCGCTCGGCCTTGGAACTCACCCAGGCCATTGAGGGGCGCGGCGGGTATCTGAACGCTTTTACACAGGAAGAAAGCACCTGTTATTACGCGCGCCTGCCGCATGAGTATTTGCCACAGGCGTTCCACGTGCTGTCCGACATGTACTTGAACGCCGCGATCACCGAGGCCGACCTGAACCGTGAGCGCGACGTGATTTTGGAAGAGATCAAGATGTATCAGGACCAGCCACAGCATGTGGTGCAGGAAAAGTTGCAGGAGGCCCTGTTCAAGGGGCACGCGCTGGCCATGCCGCTTTCCGGGGATGAAAAGACGCTGAGCAAGATGGATCGCGAGGCGCTGGTGCGTTTCAAAGACCGGGCGTACGCACCCGCGTCGACGGTGTTCGCGTTTGCAGGAAAGCTTGATCACGAGACGTGTGTGAACGCGGTGAAGACAGCGTTGGGTGACAGCCGAAAGGGTCACCGGGTTGAGTTTAAGGCGGTCGATGGCTCGGTTGGCCAAGACCCTTACGTGCTGGTTAAAAAAGACATCGCGCAGGTGCAGGCGGTGATCGGCTTTCGCGTGTTCGGGCGGCATGATGACCGGCGTTATGCGTTGCGCGTTCTGAATGCGATCCTCGGCGAGAACATGAGCTCGCGCTTGTTTCAGAGTGTTCGCGAACGCCATGGCTTGTGCTATTCGATCCAGTCGAGTTACCAGTTGTTCGAGGAGACGGGGGTCTTCGCGATCAGCGGCGGTTTTGACACGCAGCGCGCGCAGGCGGCGCTGAAGTTGACGGCCAAAGAGGTTCGGCGCATGCTCGACAAAAAGGTCAACGCGCACGAGTTGAAGCGCGCCAAGGACTATCTTCTCGGCACGTTCCGGCTGGGGCTGGAAGGCACGGGCAGCCAGATGATGTTCATCGGTGAATCATTGCTGAATTACGGCCGGCTGGTGCGGCCGGAAGAGACGCTGGCCGGCATTCAAGCGGTCACGGCGGATGATGTGCTGCGCGTGGCGAACGACATCTTCGAGCCCTCCCGCAGGACATTGGCTCTGGTGGTGCCAAACGCTCAGCCCGAGAGTGAAGCGGACTGGATGGGCAGTCTCGCGGCGCTGGGATGATTCGCGGCGGAGGTGACTGGCCGCATGCTAAAAAAGTACTATCATAGTGGTTGGCGGGCGGGGGGCTATGATGTGGGAAGCGGGCAAAAGGGTTGCAATTTGATATTAGTGCCTTACAAACCAACAACCACACTAAAAAACAAGTTGTTTGCGCAGGAGTCAGAAAGGGAATCTTCGCAGGCAATGCAGGAGCATCTGCAGGGTGTAGCGCAAGAAAGGCGAGCCGTCACGCCGCGTCCGGTAGGGACGGCTCCCCGAGCCGTCCGCCGGGCAGTGCAGCTTATGCGGTTGCGGGTTCCACATGCAGCCCGCCGCGCGGCAAACGGGTGTCGGCGGACGGCTCGGGGAGCCGTCCCTACCGGCCGCGGCTACACATGTCGTAGGGACACCTGACACCTGACACCTGCGGTTGCGGGCTTCGCCCGCGTTAGGACGAGTAAGGAGGGCTTACACCACGTAGCTTGCAAGCCACGTCAAGGTCGCGCCGGTGACACCGATGATCGTCTCCATCACGGTCCAGGATTTCAGCGTGTCTTTGGTGCTGAGCCCGAAATAGCGGTTCACGAGCCAGAAGCCGCTGTCGTTAACGTGCGAGATTGCGGTGGCACCCGAGGCGATGGCGATTACGATCAGCGCAGGCTCGATGCGCACGCTGGCCAACATCGGCGCCATGATGCCGCCGGCAGTCATCATCGCGACGGTGGCGGAGCCAGCCACGGCTCGGACGACCAGGGCGATCAGAAAGGCGGCCCAGACCGGATGCAGGCCCGAGCTGGAGAGTCCTTCCGCCAGAGCTTTGCCCGCACCGCTGTCGATCAGCACCTGCTTGAAAACGCCGCCCGCACCGGTCACCAGGATGATCAGCCCGGCCGGTGCGAGCGAAGAGGTGGCAACCTCACACACCCTATCGCGGCTCAGGCCGCGACAGGTGCCCAGCGCCGTGAAGGCGGTCAGCGTGGCGGCGGTCAGCGCGAAAAAGGGGTGCCCGATAAAAGCGAAGAGTTGCCGCGCCGCGTGGCCGTCGGGCAGGAGCGCTCCGGTGACGGTGTTGAGCACGATCAGCACCAGCGGCAGCAGCAGGATGCTGAAGACCATGCCGAAGCCCGGCAGCGCCTTTTCGTCCCACGTTTTCTTGTCGGCCTCGGTCTCCATGTAGGCGGGGACCCCCGCCGGGATGCGCCTAGCGATCCACGTCCCGAA